>JBBYJL010000102.1:0-3019 GCA_043196285.1 Thermoplasmataceae archaeon
CGCCAGAGTTGCCGAATCTGCAATCTCAAAGATATTGGAGATTTCGGAACAGAGGCCTACTTACGGGTACAGAAGGATATGGGCGATTCTCAGGAACGATGGAATAGTTCTCAATCAAAAGACTGTGATGAGAGTGATGAAATATCACAATCTCCTCCTGAGACCCCATTCCACAAGGAAGAAACACGGTATAGAACTGATGGAAGCGGATTCACCCGATCGGCTATGGGAGACAGATCTTACCTATATTCCAACACTCAGGGAGGGAATGACGTACCTGTTCAACGTGAAGGACTGCTTCACCAAGGAGTGGCTCGGGTACTGCTATTCGAGAACGTGCAACAGGATGGATGCACTCAAGTCGGTAGAGGATGCGATACTGAGGCATCAGGACAGATATCCCGATGGAAGGGTCAACGGAACTGTCCTGAGGTGCGACAACGGCGATCAGTACACCAGCCGCTATTTCAGGGATAGAACGAGGCTCCTGGGATTCTACCCTGAGTTCACTGAAAAGGATTCGCCGCAACAGAACGGGGACATTGAATCGCTCCACAACTCTATCAAGACAGACTACGTCTGGACAGAAGATTTCATTGACTTCAACGATGCGGACGTCAAGCTAAGCAAGGCGTTCATCGACTACAACAACGTTAGGCCCCATTCTTCTGTAGATTACCTTCCTCCCTCCGTGTTCAGGGAGACATTCAACAACAATACAGCTTTCAGGAGCAGGTATCTCAGGGAATTGAAGGAGAGAAAGGAAAGACTGGAAATGAGGAGAGGGAAAATGAAGAAGTCTCAAAAAGAATTGGAGGTGAAGTCTCAATATGCATGAAAAGTATCAAAAACTGTGCCATGTTATCTGGTGCAGGTCAAAACCCTCATTCATTTACATTATATGAATTCGGAGGAACTGTTCAGGAGACTTCTAGGTCTGGAGGAACCGTGGATCATCAAGGAGATCAAGTTTGATCATAAGGAAAAGAGGGTGGATATCTTCATAGATTTGCCAAGGGGATCTAAATTCCCATGTCCTGTCTGTGGAATACCATACGGAGTCCATGACACCGAGGAACGCACATGGAGACACCTGAACGTATTCCAGTATCCCACATATGTGCGTGCAAGGGAACCTGGGATAAAATGCAATGAACATGGAAAGAAGGCCGTTGATCTTCCATGGGCAAGAAAGGGATCGGGTTTCTCATTGCACTTTGAGGCAATGATTGTGGAGATGGGCAGGGAGATGCCGGTCTCCGCTGTTTCCCGTATGGTGGGAATCAATGAGGATTCTGTGTGGAGGATCCTGAAACACTATGTTGAGGATGCAGGAAAGGAGCAGGATCTTTCTGATCTGAAGGTGCCTGGAATAGACGAATTCTCCGTGGAGAAACATCATGTCTATGTTACGCTCTTTTACGACATTAAGAACAGCAGGGTAATACACATCGAAGAAGGAAAGGAATCCGATGTATTCATGAAATTCCTGCAGAAGAATCCTTTCCTTGATGCGAAGAACATTGAACACATCACCATGGATATGTATCCCTCATACATATCCGGTGCTAAACAGTATTTCCCGGATTCATCAATCGTTTTTGATCACTTTCATGTCATAAAGATGATGAATGACACCCTGGACAGGATCAGAAGAAAAGAGGCAAGGGAGAATGAAATTCTAAAGCACACCAGATACGACTGGCTGAAGAATTCTTCCGATCTCTCGAAAAAGGAAAGAGATCGCCTCATGTCCATTAAATCACTGGATCTCCAGACATCACATGCATATCACTTCAAGATAGCACTCCAGAGATTGTGGCAGGTGAATGTGTCCATTGCTGAGGTATATCTCATAAAGTGGATATCATGGGCATCCAGGTCAAGGATGCCTGATATCATCAAGCTTGGAAAGACCATGAAGAGGCACATTGATGGCATATTGGAAGCAATAAGATCGGGAATAAATTCCGCTGTTGTTGAGGGATTGAACAACAAGATCCGTACAGCATTCAAGCGATCGTACGGATTCAAGGCTCAGGAGTACAGGGACACTATCATCTACCTGGTGGCAGGTGGCTTGAAATTACCCCCACAATGTTAAAGAGATCCATAAATTTTAATCCATCTTCTTCAATACAATCTTTCCGTCTTCCTCATAAAACCCAACAATATCTTCTTCCTTCACCCCAAGTTTAACCTGGACTTTCTTAGGAACTGTCATTCTCAATGAAGAACCCCTCTTTGAGAGATGGGATACATCTATCAATTGTTGCATTTGTTGGTATCGTTTCATATAATTAAATAAATGGTGATAGCATCCCGAATTTTGTGTAATTCCTAGAGCTAGTACTAGGATCACGAGAGAAATTTCATGAAAAATGAAAGGATGCCTCCCAGAACAACCAAGGAGGCAATAGACAATGGAAGAACTTGATAAAAAGATATCTGAGATTGTAAGATCGACTGTGAAAGAGTTCATGGAATCTCTCCTCAAGGGAGAGATTCAGGTCTTCCTTGAGGAAAAGGAAGGCCAGAGAAATGGATATTATGAAAGAGATCTGGGAACCAGGTACGGAAAGATCAACGATCTCAAAGTGCCTAGAGACCGCGAGAATGAGTTCCAGACAGCCTTATTTGATAGATATCAGAGGAATGTCGGGATAGATGATCTTGTTGTATCAATGTACTCAAAGGGCATTTCAACAAGGAAGATGGCAGAAATCCTTGAAGAATTGTTTCATAATAAATACAGCAAGTCAACCATATCCAGAATAACCGACATAACAGTTCCTGAAATAAGTAAATGGACCTCCAGGCCTCTAGATAAAAGGTACATTGCCATATTCATGGATGCAATGTTCTTCTCCCTCAGACGCGAGACAGTGCAGAAGGAATGTGTCATATTTGCAATGGGCATTAAGGAAACGGGACAGTATGAAATACTTGGATTCTACATGAATCCGATCGAGAACCATATTGCGTACAGAAATGTCCTGATGGATCTGCATGAAAGAGG
>JBBYJL010000103.1:0-3018 GCA_043196285.1 Thermoplasmataceae archaeon
ATGAACAATTGTTGAATAGGAATAGGCTGAATTCACCAGGGACTGATAGTCGATAACGGGAAAATATGGCAGCCCAATGAATGAAGCAAGAATGAATGCGACTATAATGAGAACTATTGCAACGATACCTTTCTTGACCGCCAGACCTAACAGAAGACCCACGAAGAAGGTAAGCACAAGAAATATCTCGCTCGCATAGGCACCGAGATAAGCAGGTAAAACCATTTTATTATCACATAGAAAATCATATCATCTATAGTAATGTTTGCTTTATTTGCTTCATTCTCGAAAAGAAATAGGAATTCTGATCATCTCAATGAGGTAAACATCTGCCTGCACGATGGAAAACCAACCTCATCTCATCACCTGATCCTTCAGGTCCTGTTCGTGAGATGTCAGATTATGGCATCCTGGATTTTCGCGATTCCGGAGGTTTACAATTATCATGGTTTAAAATTGACTTGTATTGATCACTATGAAATAGATTTCATGTTAGCACTGCCATTCCATTAAGCCCGACTAAGCCAGACCGGGATACCTTAACCCGTACGTACAGTCTTCCTCTGTTTATTGAATTGAAAATTTCCTGCTGCATGAATACAGAGAACCCGTTTCCGTCTATTCTCACGTAACCATCAGTATGATCAGGTTCTCCGATCTCGGCGATAACCTTTCTGATGACCTGGCAGGATTCATCGTTACATGGACCCTTACTGGATACAACTGAAACAGTCATGAACCTCCCATGGATCTTTTCAAGCGATCCATATACCAGTAGTTTCCCAAGCCCTATCTTCAGTTCCTGTGTTTCCATTTCCTGATTACCTTCAGTTTCCGTGCGCCGGTATTGCCTGCTTCAAAGCATCCTTGCGATCAATTCCGTTGTATTGTGCAAGCGATCTCCTGATCTTTCCCCTGAGCCTGAGAGAATTCAGAACAACTGAAGTTGAGCTCATACCCATTGCGAGAGCCGCGAGTATGGGGAGGATAGAGTATATATACAGGCCTGTAAAAGGGACAAGCGCACCAGCCGCAACTGGCAGAAGGATTGAATTGTAGCCTATCGCCCAACCGATGTTCTGCTTCACCTTAGAGATTGTTTTCTTTCCCACTATTATGGAGTACACAACATGTTTAAGATCGTTGTTAAGAAGGATTATGTCGCCGCTTTCTCTTGCAATATCAAGTCCAGATCCCATAGCAATTCCAACGTCCGCGGTCTCGAGTGCAATGCTGTCATTGATTCCGTCTCCAACAAACACCACATATTCTCCCGATTCCTGATAATTCTTTATTATCTCTGATTTGGATACCGGCATTGCCCCATAATGTACATCATCTATGTTCAGTGATCGGGCAATTCTCATCGCCTGTTCTTCCGAATCTCCGGTCACCATGGATACCTTTATTCCCATGGAATGAAGTGATGCAATTGCGCCTGTGGCTGATTCTCTTATTCTGTATGACAGGAGAATGTGACCTATCAAAATGCCGTCTCTTAAAACTGAAATTCCAGTCATTCCTGATTTAGCGGACCTGGAAACCGCAACAGTTGATCCTTCTATAACTCCGGAGACTCCGACACCAGGTGTTTCCGTAATCTTTGAAGCGGCGAAAACGACGGTATTCTTTTCCTTACTGAGATTTACAACAGCCTTCGCTATCGGGTGATCCGAATACCTCTCCAATGATGCGGCAATGGAGATGACATCGTCCTCTGTATATCCATTTTCAGGAATTATTCTATCAACATCCGGATCGGGCATTGTGAGGGTACCTGTCTTGTCAAAAACGACAATGGTAGCCCTGGAGAGTCTGTCCCATGATCCGGTATTCTTGACTATTATTCCATTCTCAGAGGAGAAATTGGATGATATCAGGAGTGTTATCGGTCCTGCCAGACCAATGGCGCATGGACATGCAATAACAACCACCGAAACAAATACAAGTATTGCTATCTCCCATGGAATTGCAAATCCTGTCATTCCAAGATAGAAGTACCAGAACAGTGCTGAAGCAAAGGCTATAGCAAGAACAATGGGTATAAATATGGAAGAAAAGACGTCAGCTATTCTCTGCACCTTGACCCTTCCCATTGATGCCATCTGTATCAGCTTATAGACCTGGTTTATAGTGCTGTTCTTCCCGGGCCTGACTGCCCTTATCTTCAAAACCCCGTTAAGGTTTCTTGTACCAGAAATGACCTGATCCTTTTCAGATACAAGGACAGGTTCCTGTTCCCCGGTAATTACAGATTGATCAACCTCGCTTCTCCCCTCGGTCACGATTCCATCACAGGATATGATCTCTCCTGGCTTCACCAGGATGATGTCACCTTCGTCTATATCATCAGGTTTCACATCAACCTCGGAACCATCGCTAGATATCCTGTGAGCGGTGTCAGGCAGAATGGTCTCGAGTTTCCTTGCGGATGAATTGGCACGTTCTTTTGTCAGTGTTTCTATGTAGTTTCCTGTCAGTATAAGTGTAATTATGAATGCAGCAGCATCAAAATAAACCGATGTTCCGTAGAAATTAAAGAATGTTAGGTATGCAGAGAAAAAGAATGCAGTCAGGGTGCCCATTGAAACCAGCAGATCCATGTTTCCAGTCCGCATCTTTACTGAATGGTATGCACCTCTGTAGAAAAGCATGCCCGAGTATATCATTACAGGCAGCGCCAGAATAAGTTCTATCAGATCATGATCCGGAAGCCATGAAAAACCATACTGAACGATCATTATAGGTATGGTAAACGCCCATGCCACCGCAAGTTTCCTCTTTATCTTCCCTGACTCTGCCTCTGGAGAAAGAAATTTGTCCATGCATCCCTGTGAGCAGAAATAATACTTCTGCCCATCCTTTTCAACGTACAGATTACTTGTTTCTGGAACAAACATGCCACAGATTGGATCATTAGGCAATCAGATCATCGTCTTGAATATTTGAGGGGATTCTTGTCGAATTCAGTCTTGCACCCTGCATTGCAGAAGTAAAACATTTTTCCCTGAAACTCAC
>JBBYJL010000015.1:0-24113 GCA_043196285.1 Thermoplasmataceae archaeon
GTGGCAGGAAAGATTGCAATACTTGCCATTGCAAGAGAGAAACCGCAGATCAAGTTCGAACCATACAAGTTTGAGAACGGTGTGGAGGAATCGTTTGACGTATTCAAGAACCTCCTGCAGGTCGCACACCATACCTGAAGTACGATTATTCTCTGAATGGATATGTATTCCTGTCGTTCATATCCCTCATAGCCTTTTACAGAATTCTAAAATTCGTCAAGAAAAAGAATCTCAACAGAATATAAGCGTCAGGGATAAAACTCTTTCAACTTTCAAACCTGACTTTCTGGAACAAATCTGAATAAGCCACTATCTTACCAGAAATCCTGGATTTTTGTTGGTGTGTATTGAATATAAACAGGCACCTATATGAGATTAACGGGGGGAGAACCAAGAGAGGTTGTTATTGACAGTTCGCTGATATGCTCTGGAGGCTGTTCCACTGGAACTCTTTCTCTCTCCCCCATGGCTGAAAACCTCTTCCTGTATGGTTTACGATTCCTTATTATGGAGTATATGTGATATAGAAGCTTTCTGCCAACAACAATGTATGCCTGTGTCGGTTTCTTTCACTTTGCAATCTCACGGTTGAATATGCGAAGGAATTCTTCATTCTTATGCGTCACTACTGATACAGCACGCTCATGGACAGCGTTTGAAAGATATGGATTCCTTATTTTGGATATACCGATTGCATGACTCATTTCCCCACTGCCTGCAATCATGGGAACCATGCCTCCGTATGACTGAAGCTTCAGTGCTTAATCGAACTGATCTGTCTCACCGATCTCGGAAACGATTGCAGCTGCATGCACAGTACCGATGCCCTTCATGTCATCGATATTCTTTACATCCGTATTGTCTGATGCGGCATCCATGATCTTTTTCCCGATCTCATGGATAATTCCCATCTCTACCCTGATCCTCTTTACGTTCTCCATTATCCGGAACTCATGATAATGTGATGTATCAGGAATTCCTATGGTGTTTTTCGCCATCTAAAAGAGTCTGTTTGTGTCATCTAATACTGTAATGGTTCATGCTGGATTTCTGCACGGTCTTCAACAGCTTTTCCCTACTGGCTGTCCTTATATTTTCCGGTGTTGTATATTTCTAGCACAGCAAGAGATGTCCTTGACGTTATGTCTGGAAAGAAGCTGGTGAATTCCGGGAATATGCATGCAAGATCAGATAGCATGATGTTGGTGATGCGTGTCATATTCCTCTTCACGCTCTGCAATAGCCTTGTCAGATCCGATAGATCGTTCCTGGAGTGTGGTTTCTTATTCGATTTTGCAGATATCCATGGTGTTTCTGCCAGAAGATGTGCATCGACCCTGTCTGTTTTCTCCTTTCCAAGGTTTGATATTGTCCTTGCAGGATCTGTTGTCCTGGCATCCACGTAGAATACATGATATGAATTCTTCTCAAGAAAATACTGCAACTGCACATGATAGGTTCCTGTCGGATTTATGTATACCCCTTTGTTGAGTCGTTGTTGCTCATTTCTAATGTCCTTAATTTCAGGAGAAGATCTTCAAAACCCTTCCTGTTATTTCCAGTATGGCCTCTCCACCTCACCTTTTTCCCATCATTATGAACCTCAACCTGATACATACTCTGATGGGTGTCTATTCCAACTAATAATATTTTTATCACTTTTCTGCCTGCATACATGCGGGAGAAACGATCACTTCGCAAACACCTATTAGCTTCCCCATTGGGAAGAGATTGCCTATTGGCGTGTGTGATCAGAGGGAAATCAAACGATAGTGAAATTAATCCCACAGTGCATGAATATCCCCATCCCTGCCTGAATCATGGCTTTCCATGATCCATTTCATGCGGGTTAAACATCCAATAGCAATCATACTAATGGAATAAGAGGAAAAGCCATAAGATACGGAATTTCATAACCTTATTGACCGAAACTCAAATTAGGAACATACCTCATGGGTATCAGGAACAGGACAATAATGGGAGGGAATCCAAAGAAAGTGAGAGACCTTGCGGAAACACTGGACCTGAAACCGCGGGTGTTCCCTAAGAAGGCTCCGAGTTAACGTAAAAGCTCAGTTGATTAGCGTGCATTCTGCGCAAATGTCCATAAAAAATCTATAAAATAAAAATGTTGTATAAAATATTAAAAATAAAAAATTTTGGTGATAGGCTTCACGTATTATAGCTTAACAGGTTATAGAGCAAATCTCCGCCTCCACCTATCATTACGTTCTCCTGATACTGTACCAGCTTTGCCTGGTTGATGCTGCTGGAAGATATGATGAACTCTGGTGCCTGGAACAGGTACACATAGAATGTCATATTTATCAGCATTTCATTCAGCTGGTGGTACAGGCTCTCTGCTAATGCCGGGTTTGCCGCAACCTGGCTCTTATTGAATATTGCTGACATATCACTCAGTATTCCTGCTTCTGTTTTGTTCACTGTGCTGATGAACTGCGGAAACATCGCATTGGCTCCTGGATAGAGTGAAGCTGGCGCAGGATCAGCCATCGGTCCCATGTAATCACTTGGGTACGGGTAGTCAGGAGCCCAGCCAAGTTCGTAAATTGGCATTGGGTTCTGCCCGAATACCATGTAACCAAGTTCTATAGCGAATGGAACAGGCGTCGCAGGGAATTGCACGAAGTTGGATGCACCGTAACCCATCATTTCTGCAAGTGAGGTACCCCATGTCGTCGCACCCTCCTCATCCTGTGGGTCAGGCGAGAACGTTATTATGGGGATTTCGAGCATAGCACCCTTATACATGCTCGTCTTTGAAATACCCATTTGGGCGGCAGACGAGCTGTTCAGGAATTCATCCCAGTATGTTTTTGCAAGATGCAAATTGTAATATGGGACTCCGGTGGTCGTGTTATTGAGCTGAGCTATGCTCTGGCTATAGAGCATGCCCTCAGGAAGCATACCGGCGTATCCGTAAGCGAATATAGTGTTTGGATACGAGGGGTTACCCTCCTGGTCCTTCAAATAGTAAGCATAGTTGTATGCGTATGCGAATGCTTCCCTTACAAGCGGTACGCTGAACAGCGTACTCGGCATGTTTATTCCGGTGAAGGCCGAGGATGCCATTGTCATGTTTACATATGCATTGAAGTTGTACCAGTATATGCTGATTGTTGGGAACGATTGAATATCCACAGTTCCTGCTTTCTGTAGACCAACGGCCTCAGACCAGCTTGATGATGGGATTGCTCCAAACTGTGCACCTCCGGATTTGAGGAGCAGATATGATGTTGTAAATGATGACAGGTACAGTATTGTTACAACTGATATCGATGGTTTCGGGAACCACGGTCCTGGTGGATTGTAGTTCGGGTTCGCCTGAAGAACGACCTCAGTTCCTGGAACTGCATATGCAAGTTCATAAGGTCCATCAGCAAATATGTTGTTTATGAAGTACTGGTCATAGCCCGCAGTGCTTGCCTCATTCTGATAAGCTACAAATCCGCTTGGTGTCCAAGGGATTGCACCACCATGAGCTGCAAGCCATGTCGGATCCATAATGTATGCTCCGCTGGCTGCGAATATTTCATACACAAAGTCAGGTTCCTCCGGATGCTGGAAGTAGAATGTAACTGTGTTTGTTGCGTTGTTCCAGGTGATGTTCGTCGTCAGGTTGTAGAATGTGTTCGCGGTCGTAAATGAGAAGGCTGTGTAGTTAGGCAGCAGTGTCTGGGCCTGTATCCAGCCAGGAGTACCTGGCTGTCCATTCACAAACAGCATGTCACGTATGAATGCGTATGCGACATCGTAAGCTGTAACTGGTGTTCCATCCTGCCAGGTCGCGTTGCTCCTTATTGTGAAGTTGTAGACCTGATATGGTGCATAGTGGTATGTAACAGGTGGGCCGTTGTCATAACCTGCAGGACCGATGCTGGGCACAGTCCTTGAATAGTTGTGATCGTTGATTTGGCCGTTAGCTATGGTTGGAAGCTGTGAAGCAAGTACAGGTACAAAGCTCGAAGAACTCGATCCGTTGTATGTGTCAAGCCACAGATATGTGTTGTCAAGTATTTCGTTGCTCACTGTATCGTATGCAATCTGGCCATCAAAGGTCTTGTATCCTGCTGAGACCACTTCAGCGTTCGTCAGCGTGCTGGTCACAGATGGTGCAGTGTATATATTTGCGTTCGAGAAAACCGGTATATCGGTATATACTGTTGATGTGTAAGTCGGCCCCATAAGCTGACCGTTCGGCCCTATGATGCTTGTGTATGTTGTCAGCGCAATTACATAGAATCCGCTGGACAGGTCGGTGAGATTCAGGAGGGCGTTTGACGGCGCAAGAACATAGGCACCCTGTGTTGCATTGAAAACATATGGCAGAGTCTCAGTCATGATTGTGTTTGAATAGAACATGACGGAGACCGACTGGCTGTAAACTGAATATGATGGGTTGGCAGGTGATTGTGCATATCCAAGACCTAAAACGACATTTGCTCCGGGATTGAATATGTTTGAAAAGTTGTTGATCTCCTGGGGGGAAGACAGGTTTGCTATAGTCTGTGCGACTCCAAGCGATTCATTCTGGTTGTATGTGGTCGTGGTCGCAGTAACCCTTACAAGGTTGTTAGAGTTGGTGTATGTGGCGCCGTTGCCATAGTTTACAGAATACACGACATAATAAGTTCCCGGATTCTGATAAACATGCGTAGCCGTTATCACGTCACTCCCAGAATAAACACTCGTTGCTACCGATCCATCCCCGAAAAAGAACGAGGCTTCCTTATAACTGTGCGCTGCCGTTAAGGATAGTGTTACGGGTGCACCCACGCTTACTGTTCCTGAGGGCACCGATACAACACTTACCGCTGTACTTGTGTTAGGCGATTTTACAAAATTTGCTGCTCCAAAAGCAGCCACTATTACCACCAGCATCAAAACGATGGCAAACCATTTCGCGTTGGACCCTGTCTTTCGACGGGGTACTGGAGGTTCGCCAGTCATTGGTGATCCTGTGGTAGGCTCATTATTGCTTTCCATTTTAAATCCTCCGAAATTTGATCTTAATCAAAATTGAAGTATATAATATTTTTTAAAATCGTAAACACGCAATATATATTCCGGAATTATATCTTATCGATACCCCAGACCATATATCAGCATGAATTAGCATAAATTGTTGAAAAGTATTTGAAAATGGGTTAGATCGGGTAAGTTTAGAGAAACTCTTCCAGGTCTTCATCTTTGATACTGTATACTGAGTTCTTTAAGAGCGGCCCCTTTGATTCCACAGGATCCATCTCCTCATATCTCTTGGACTCGATCTCATAGAATATTCCTATTGGAATCCTGTCTCCCCACTCCTCAGCTACCTGGTAGGCCTTGCTGAAATCAGTAAGATCCTGCGCCTCGTATTTGTAAACGCGCTTCCTGAAGTATTCATATGTGTTCAGTTTATTGAATGTAACACATGGGCTCATTACATCAATGAAGGAGAATCCTTTGTGCTGTATTCCCTTCTTGATGATCTCAGTCAGGTGCTTCGGGTCGCCTGAGAAAGCTCTTGCAACAAAGGTCGCGCCGGCCGCAAGCCCGAACGTAAGCGGATTTACGGGCTTCTCAATGTTTCCATCCGGCGTAGACTTGGTCACAAATCCTATCTCAGATGTGGGTGATGCCTGACCTGTTGTGAGACCAAATATCTGGTTGTCAGATACAATATAGGTTATGTCAACGTTTCTCTTTGCAGTGTGGAAGAAGTGCTGAGTTCCTTCAAAGAAACCGTCTCCGTCGCCGCCATAACCAATCACCGTAAGATCTGAATTTGCCCATTTTATGCCTGAAGCAACTGGAAGCACCCTCCCATGGAGGCCATGGAACCCGTATACCTTTATGAATTCCGGCAGGTTGCTTGAACAACCGATGCCCGATACAATAACAGTGTTCTTTGGCTCAATCTGGAGCTCCGCCAGGGCTCCTTTTATTGCGGTCAGCTGTGAAAAATTACCACATGCCGGGCACCAGTCTGGCTTTACCTTTCCGTTGAAATCATTTACAGTTATCACTTTTTTCACCTCTTTATTACGTTTTCAATACTTTTTGCAAGCTCTCCTGGGAAGAACGACTCGCCATCGTATTTTGTTATAAGATCCGTCTGGCACAGGAACTGGGACTTCAGAAGGTTATTGTACTGACCGCTGTAGTTATTCTCAACCACGATCAGCTTCTTCCTTGACTTTATGATTTTGCTTATGTCCGGGTTCATTGGATATACTCTGTTTATCTCGATCGCACCCACCTTGATGTTCTTCTGCCTGAGAATATCTATGGCCTCCTCAACAACTCCCTGGGTAGAACCCCACTGAAAGACAAGATATTCTGCATCCTCTGCCCTATACGTTTCTGTTGGTGGCATTTCCCTTATGTAGGTCTGGGTCTTCCTCATCCTCTTTTCCATCATCCTGACCCTGTCCCTCGGGTCTGTTAAGGCATCGCTCACCACTTCACCATATTCGTTGTGCTCGTCTGAATCTTCGTTGTGCATCAGTCCGTCCTGGCCTGGTATTGCACGCGGAGAGATTCCTGTATCTGTGATCAGGTACCTCTTATAGTTTGCCTGTCCATCCTTTACTCTCTCTCCCCTGTCTATCCTGAAGGTGAAGTTCAGGTCTTCGACTGTTTCGCTGTGTTCAGCCAGATACAGATCAACCATCACGAAAACTGGTGTCTGGTAACGCTCTGCGACATTTAGCGCTTCTGCTGTCATTGTGGCAGCCTCCCTGACATTTCTCGGGGCAAATATTATCTTGAGGAAATCACCCTGAGAAGCACCCATTACCTGGTTGAGGTCTCCCTGCTCTGTCTTTGTAGGCAGACCTGTTGAAGGCCCGGGTCTCTGGGCTTCGTAAACGACCA
Organism: Thermoplasmataceae archaeon; assembly: GCA_043196285.1. Classification (GTDB taxonomy): domain Archaea; phylum Thermoplasmatota; class Thermoplasmata; order Thermoplasmatales; family Thermoplasmataceae; genus JAKAFX01. Next base: position 6,883 of record JBBYJL010000015.1, read on the forward strand.
GCGGAATCTCGAGCATTCCAGCCATCCCGACTGCCTCTGTCATCAGTGCGAATCCACCGCCTGAGGATCCTGTCATAGCCCTGACTCCCGCATAGTTACCGCCTATTGCCATGTTTATGGCAGATATCTCGTCTTCCGACACCTTGACAAAGATGTCATATTTCCTTGCATGCGACGCAAGGAAATGCAGGCATGATGATGCAGGCGTCATGGGGTAAGCTGTATACATTTTAAGCCCTCCCTTCACCGCCCCAAGGCCAACTGCCTCGCCCCCACCTATGAGATAGAGCTTCCTGCTTGAGAAGTCTAGTTTTTTTCCGTATGGAGGATAATGTGCCTTGAAATAATCATATCCCTCCTTGGCAGCCTGCACGTTCTGATCTGCGATTGCTCCCTTGCTTCCGAATATCTCTTTTATGATTCCTGCCAGAATGTCAAAGTCCATGTTCATTGATGCTGCTGCGGCTGAAAGTGCAACAGTGTTTTTAAGCAGGGGATTCTTTGAATATTTTCCGGCTATTGCAGAGAGAGGCATTGGTCTGTACTGCACCTTCTGCTTCTCATAATTGGTTATGGACTCGTCAAATATGACGATACCCGAAAGTGGTGACGCACCACCCTCATTTATGTTTGGGTTGGTGTGTCTCGATAGCCCATCCTCATTCAGGGCGACAAGTATGTCGAGGCCGTCTCCCTGGCTCCTGACCTTCTTGGATGACGCACGAACCTGATACCAGCTTTCTCCCCCGCGTACAATATCCTGATAATAGTTGTATGTGACTGCGTACAAACCGTTTCTTGCAAAGGTTTTGGCCATTATGAGTCCTGCCGACTGCACACCATCTCCAGCAGCACCGGCAACTCGGAATACAATTTCACTGTCTGACATATTAAACATTTCCTTGACCGTGGATATTTCAAGATTCTATTAATATATTTGGACTTGAAGAAATCGAACAAATCTTTATATTCATCCAGGTTCAATTCTCGTCTATGTTCTATTCCTTTCAGAAGAAAATGTTTCAGTTGTCGTCATAGAACCTCTGAATTATGTCCTTTGAAATTAGACTCACTGTTTTTATATTTTACCGATATCTATATCCATGACAAGAACAGAAAGAGACATTATAGGGGAAGTGAAGATTGAGGACGATGTCTACTACGGAATAAATACCTACAGGGCTGTTGAGAATTTCAGGATTTCAGGCCTTAAGGCTGATTCAGATCACATTGCATCCATAGTGCAAATCAAGAGATCGGCCGCCATTGCAAATTTTCTTGGGAAAAAACTTGACCCGGACAAGAAGGATCTGATTGTGAGGGCGTGTGACAGGGTCATAGCAGGAGATCATAACGCTGACTTCATGATTGACGTTTACCAGGCGGGTGCAGGAACTTCCTACAACATGAATGCCAATGAGGTCATAGCCAATGTTGCCTTGGAAATAGCCGGCAGGAAAAAGGGAGACTATGAGTTCATCCATCCAAATGATCATGTGAACATGAGCCAGTCCACCAATGATGTCTATCCCACGATGATAAGGATTGTTTCGGTGAAGAAGATGCTGAAACTTCTGCCTGAACTCAAGCTTCTCCATGAAGCATTTATAAGGAAGGCGGAAGAACTCGAAAATATTGTGAAACCGGGCAGAACGCATCTCCAGGATGCAGCACCGGTAACTCTTGGAATCGAGATGGATGCATACGCTTATGCCATGCAAAGATGCTATGACGAGATAGATCATTCGATTGAATTCCTGCTGGATCTGAATATAGGTGGCACTGCGGTGGGCACTGGCATCAATACTGCGCCTGACTACCAGAAGAATGTTGTAGCTGAAATATCCAGGATTACTGGAGTAGCTTTCAGGGCCAGCAAGAATCTTCCTGGAATTATGGAATTCCAGAGTGACTTTTCAAGGGCAATGAATTCCATCACGAACCTTGCCCTTGACCTTAACAAGATAGCGAATGACATACGCCTCCTTTATTCAGGACCGGGTGCAGGTATTCACGAGATAAGGATACCTGCAGTGCAGCAGGGATCTTCGATCATGCCCGGGAAGATTAACCCCTCAATAGCGGAGGCAATGAACATGATATGCTACTCGGTTATCGGCGCACAGACTGCGGTTAATTACTCAGTCCAAGCTGGCCAGCTCGAACTCAACGTGATGATGCCGAACATAGATTATGAGCTGAACCGGTCAATTGACATCATTACCAACGGAATACGAATGTTCCGCACCAGGCTCATTGAGGGACTTGAAGGCGAAGAGAAATCATGCAGAGATCACCTTTCAAAGAGTTTCGGATCTGCTGCCCTGCTCAATCCATACCTTGGATACGATAACGTTGCTAAGATTGTCCAGGAGGCTCTGCACACTGGTCATTCTATCAAGGATCTTGCCCTTAAAACCGGAAAAATAGATGAAAAACAGTTTGATAAAATAATGGGCAGCGGGGTTCCTAAAAAGATCAGATAGACCCCGCGTTCTCACCATACATTTTCTGTGAGAGAGCCTTAAGATCGGCACTCCGGGTCCCGAAGAAGACTGAAAGTGCCATGGCGTCCCTGTAGAATTTCTCAACGCCGAAGTCCTCAAGATAACCGTAGCCACCATGAATCTGGAGAGAAAGCCTCGATGATCTCCTTGCAAGATCGATTGCCATTATCTTGACCGATAATGGATCAGAGTCTGCAGAATAAAGCAGGTTCCTTGCCTCGTCGATCTGAGATTTCAGATCGGAGAGATTGAACGCCACGGGACTGTAGTCTTTCAGGGGTTTGCCGAATGTTGTCCTGACCTTTGAGTACTCCATTGCCTTTTCTATGGTGGATCCTGCCATGCCTATCGCTATTGCGGCAATATCCTTGCTAGCAGCTTCAAGCACTTCATCAATCATCCTGTAAGCATCTTCATCAATCCTTTCAGCATCTGCCCCGTCGAATTCCAGTCCTGAATATTGGAGACCTCGGAATCCCAGTCTCGGAAGATCCGTCCTCCCTGGCTTTCCACTCACCAGGTAGATAGATTTCTCCGACGGAACAAGGAAATAATCTGCATCTGACATGAGGCTGTACCTCACGGTCCCGTATGCCTTTCCGGATCTAATGTTCACAGAGTCTGCAAAGCCTGCAACATAATCAAAGATACAGGCTGTTCCAGTCCTGGTTCCGGATGCAATCTCATGGTTCTGCATGCCATTTGTCCTGTAGAGAGGAGCGAATATTGAGTTTTCAAGGAATATCATCATCGACACCGAAGGGGATGATCTGGCAATTCTTTCCAGCACGATCCTGTATGAATCATCGTCCAGGCCGGATCCTCCGTTCTCAGGACTTATTCTTGATCCAAGAAAGCCCTGTTCGGCAAGTTTTGCAACGAGATCCTGTGGTATGCCTGTGTTTTCTATCCTCTGCGCCATGTCAGCTATGTTCCTCGTGCAGAATTCATCTATATTTTCCCTGAGCATCTTCATTTGTTCCTGTTCCATTTCAGTTTTCGCCTCCTTTCAGTATGCTCCTTGCAATGATGAGTTTCTCGACCTCGCTGGTTCCCTCCCATATCTCAAGGATCTTTGCATCCCTGTAGAACCTCTCCAGATCAGATGAAATGCCTTCTATGCCCGTAATTTCAAGTGCCTTTTCTGCAACATAAACCGCAGTTTCTGCCGCATATTTTTTAGCCATGCTTGTCTCCATGGGATCAGGCTTGAAATTGAACAGGAATGATGCTGCCTTGTACGTTATCAGCCTTGCAGCCTCGATATGAGTCGCCATATCTGCGAGCGCAAACTGTACCTCCTCGTTGCTGGAATATGCAGGACCTCTGTTTCTTATTACCCTTAGGGCTCTGTCATAGGCACCCTGCGCAATGCCTATACCCTGTCCGGCCACAAAGATCCTGCTGATGTTGAAGAATGTCATAACATAGTAGAAGCCTTTTCCCTCCTCACCAACGAGATTCTCCTCAGGAACCTCCATGTTGTTGAACTGCAGCTCTGCAGTATCAGTGGCTCTCACACCAAGTTTTCCCTTCAGTTTCGTAGACTTGAATCCTGGAAATGATGATTCTATAACAAGAACACTGAGCCCATGGTGCCTTTTTTCCTCGTTTGAAGTCCTTATGAGCGATACGAAAAAGTTTGCAATGGTACCGTTGGTTATGAACATCTTTCCTCCATTCACTATATACTTCCCGTTTTTTTTCGATGCAAATGTTTTGATTCCAGCAACGTCACTGCCCCCTCCCGGCTCTGTGACTGCGAGACCCATTATCGCCTTTCCCTCGTTTACTGCAGCAAGATATTTTTCCTTCAGGTAATCGCTCCCAAAGAGAGAGATGATCTCTTCTCCGAAATACGGGACCGTTGCCGATATCCCAAGTCCTGCATCAGCCCTGCAGAGTTCCTCGATGGCGATTAGTACCTTCCATGGATCGCTGTAGTCGATTATCTTCTCTTCAAATGATTTTTTCCTCAGTTCTTCTGGGTATTTTTCCTCGCGATCAAATTTTGCAGCAAGATCAGGTGTGAACTCCCTCTGGGCAAATTCCCGCACCTTTTCCCTCATCTTCTGCTGATCTTCGGTGAATTCAAAGTCCATGGTATCACGCTCTCTCAAGGATCATAGAGTAACCCTGTCCGCCTCCGACACAGAGTGTTGCCAATCCATACCTCTTGCCCTTTTCCTTCAGTGTTCTGGCAAGTGTTCCTGCCAGTCTTGCTCCTGATGCCCCGAGAGGATGCCCGATCGCGATCGCACCGCCGTGCACGTTTACCCTCTCTTCCTTTATTCCCAGCTCACGCATCGCATTTATCACAACAACTGCAAACGCTTCGTTGATCTCCCAGTAATCGATGTCATCCACCTCCAGCCCGGCATTTTTCAGGGCCTTCCTAGATGCCGGCACCGGTCCTTCTCCCATGATGGATGGTTCTACAGCGGCCCATCCCATTGAAACAATCCTTGCCATTGGTTTCAGCCCATATTCTTTCACTTTGTCCTCGGATGCGATAAGTGTTGCAGAGGCTCCTGCATTCAAAGGCGAGGAGTTCCCAGCTGTCACTTTTCCATTTGTCTTGAAGGCAGGCTGAAGCTTGGACATCTGATCAATGGTCGCATCACTCCTGATGCTCTGATCCTTGTCAATATCCACCATATCGTTCCCTATCTCTGCCGTCACCGGTTCGATCTCGCCCCTGAGATATCCCCTGTTCAGAGCCTCGCTTGCCAGCTTGTGACTTCTCAGCGAGAACATGTCCATGTCTTCCCTGGTAATTCCCCTTAGGTCTGCAAGCTTCTCAGCAGTGAGACCCATTGAGTAACCAGTATTCATGTCAAGTTTTGCGAACTCGGGCCTTACAAGCAATTTGATGTTCGGCTTCACATGGGGATTATTTGAAAGCGGAACATGTGTCATGTGTTCCATTCCTCCTGCCAGGACGATGTCGGAGAAACCGGATTTTATCTCCATATATCCTATCCCAATGGCATTGAGCGATGATGAACATGCGCGATCCAGTGCCATTGCAGGTACAGTCACCGGAAGGCCTGATACAAGGACCGGATGCCGTCCTCCGTACATCCAGTTCTCATCCGCCTGCAAAGCACAACCTGAGATGGCATCGCCAATATCCTCTGACCTGATCCCGTTCCGGGTAACAAGGTTCTTGTAGAGCCTGCCCAGTTGCTCGTCCATCCTGACTGAGTTGAAAACATCTCTTTCAGGCTCTGATGGCCTTGAGCGGGAAAATGGGGTTCTCTTGTAATCCACAATAAAGACGTCTTTGTTTTCTTTCATGGTAGTTGATGTTTACATTTTAGATATTCTTATCCTTTTGCACTAAAATGGTTTGTAACATGCCTTTTTCAGTCATTTGTAAAGTTCTGGCATGTTGGCAGTCACTCAATGAGATTCTCGCTGATCAGTTCCGCTATGTCCTTAATCTGGATCTTGTCTTCAGCATTAAGCGTTCTGGAGGCATCCTCGAGCATTGGCATACAGAACGGGCATGCCACCGCAAGCTTCCTGGCCCCAGTCTCAAGAGCCTGTTTCAGCCTTATCTGGCTTATGGAGTCCTGACTTTCCACCTTGTACCAGTAGTTCCCTCCTCCCGCACCGCAGCACATGCTTTTTTCCCTTGACTTCTCCATCTCTGTGAGGTTCGCTGAGGATTTGACAACCAGCCTTGTATTATCGTAATCGTTATTTATTCTCCCGAGGTAGCATGGATCGTGAAGGGTTATGTTCTCTCCGCTTCTCTTTACAGAGAGTCTGCCATTCTCTATTAGGTCTGCAAGAAGCTTGCTGTGGTGTATCACTTCAACGTCAAGCCCAAACTTCGGGTACTCGTTCCTGAACGTGTTGTAACAGTGCGGGCATGCAGTTATGATCTTCTTTACACCATGATTCCTGAAAGTCTCGACATTCTGGAGAACAAGTTCCTGGAACCTCCCTTCCTCCCCCATTCGCCTGGCTGTTTCGCCAACACATTTCTCCTCTGATCCGAGTATTCCGTAGCTCACGCCAGCCTTGTTCAGAAGTCCCAGGATCGTCCTTGCCGTCTTGTTGTCTCTCGGATCGAAGGCCCCCATACATCCAACCCAGTACAAGTATTCCATACCGTTCTCGTATTTCGGGGCTATGTCCAGCAGTTTGTCCCTGTCAGAAGGGCTGTTCCCGAATGGATTCTGGGCACTGGTCAGGTTGTTGAAGTACTGCACTGCCTGCTTGCCGATCCTGTTTTCCATTACAAGGTTCTTCCTCACATCCATGACGAATGACTGTGGATCTATAAGAACAGGGCATTCCTCCACGCACGCCTGGCAGGTTGTGCATGACCATGTGGCATTCTCTGTGAGAACCACTTGAACCATTTCAGCATTCCCGTAAACATTCTTCTTTATGTTCTGCACTACAGCCCTTGGACTCAGATCAGTGCCGGCAATTGCCGCCGGACAGGCCCTCTCACATCTCCCGCAGTCTGTGCATGCAAGAGCGTCGATCTTCTGGAGTGGTGTCAAATCCATGATAGTCTTCGTACCTATCTTGATGTCAAAGTTTCCTGTTTCAATCGCCTCTGAAAGCAGAAAAGGAGTGGGCATTTCTCCGCGTTTTCCTATCTTCTTCTCGCTTATCATTACCATGGCAAGAGCCATGTGTGCCAGTTTTGAAAATGGGAGATACGCAGCAAGCAGGAAACCATTTATCACGTGAACGAGCCACATTATCCTGTAAATTTCTACTCCTGTGCTGAAGCTTACTGGTGCAAAGAGGTAACTGAGAGGCCATTCTACAAATCTGTAGACATCAAAAGATTCCCTGAAGAGATATATCTTCAGTGCTCCCAGAAAGAATCCTTCTAAGGCCATCAGGAGCAGCCCCAGAAGCACGATATAATCCTCGTTCCTGGTGTCGAGCTTTGTTTTCTTTCTCAGTCTCCTTGCAAAGGCCATAATGATTCCGGCTATCAGCATCACGCCGCCTATGTTTGCCCATACCTCGAAGTTGAGGTAAAAATCTCCCACCAGTATTCCCTGGTGAATGGTTGGCTTTAGTACATCATGAGAGAGAAAAATGAGTGAGGTGGCAATGAAAAGTATCAGTATCCCGTAGGATATGAGCAGATGCATGATCCCTGCGTACCTGTTCTTGATGTTCTTCCTGTGGAAGAATCCGTATTCAAGAGCCTGCTTGATCATCCTGAGCCAGTTGTGCCATGCGTATCTGGCCATCTTGCCTATGGTTATTCCCATCCTGCTGTACGACCTGTACCACCAGATGAAAACAAAAATAGCTATTGAAAATGAAAGCACATAGTCTATTATTAGTTCCGTATTGCTTATGAACACAAGCGTAGGACTGGTAATGGGAGTTGCCATTGCTCTTAGTTATGTTCTGCGAGATATAAATTTTCGGAGCTTGGACTCATTTCAATCCCCCCACCGACATATAATTAATCTGTTCCTTGGATTTGGCAGCGATGATTTTTTTATCCTCTCAGGCATTAACTTATAATGCAACCAAAGGAATCCGGTTACAGTGATGAATTCAAACAAAAAAGAAGGAAACTGACTATAGCTGTTGCACTTGTCATTATCATTGTTTCTGGTTTCTTTGTAGTTACAGGTGAACAGAATCAGAACACTGTTAACATCCTGTGGCTGAGGGTTGACATTCATTATCCTCCCGGTGCAGACTATTTCGGTACGCCAGTCAGGTATATACAGGAGAATGTGCATACTCTGCAGTCTTCTGGCACGTACAGCTTCTCTTTTGTTATCGGGAATTCAGGAAATTCTTCTCACTCAATTACGGATTTAAAGATAGATACTACAGGATTCTCGCTTGTGAGTGTTGAGAATTCTCTCCCTCTTAGCATTTCCCCCGGAGGCTCTGCAACCATGACCTTCACGATTATGACACCACCAGACAATTTTCAGGGAAACCTCAACATCAGTCTTTTTACATCTTGACGGGTTGTCGAGTGAACAGCAAGTGAATGCGTTGGCTTTTCACCTCTCCTGTTTTTTAGGCTGTTAGTACAAAAGTATAAAAAATGATTGCAGAATACTGAAGTGTTGATGATATAAATGGCGTATCAAATAATAGTTCTGGCAAAGCAGATGCCCGATCTGGAACTCATAAAACCTGATCCAAATACGGGTGAACCTGTACTAAAGGGTGTATCCCTCAGGTTTGAGACCCTGAGCAAGAACGCTGTCGAAGCGGCCATAAGGATCAAGGAGAAGTTTGGCGGAAAGATCACAGTCATCACTTATGGCAATGAAACCGCCACACAGGTTATAAAGGAAGCGTATGCGATGGGGGCAGACGAGGGGATTCTCCTTACGGGATACCCCGGTAACAATCCGCTCAATACTGCAACTGTGCTTGCGGAGAAAATAAAAAAGATCCCACACGACCTGGTACTGCTTGGTAACCAGTCTGCAGATTCATACACAGGACTGCTTCCGGGAATGCTTTCATACATTCTTGGAGAGCCTCTCCTTGGCAGTGCGGTTTCCATTGATCTGAAGGATAGAACGGTGGAGGTACTTAAGGTGCTGGACAGCAACAATGAGAAAATACAGGCAGCGCTTCCTGCAATTGTCTCCGTGACACAGGAGATCAATGAACCGAGGCTGCCTCCTGTGATGCAGATACTTGCTGCTGGCAGGAAACCGATTACTACAGAGAAGGTGACTGCAGTGTCCCAGTATTCTAGAATTATTTCCAACAGGGCTCCGAAAAGCGAGAGGAAGCACATCATTTTCGAGGATATGGATAAGGGAGTGCCTGAGGTCGCAAAGGCAATGAAGGAGGCGATTAGATGAACTCGCTCGTTTACTCAGACTCACCTGATCTTGGCGCACAGATCATATCAAAGTTCAGGGAGTTTGGCAGTGTTTCTGTTCTGTCATCCGCGCAAAACTCCAGCTTTTTCAGCAGGTATGGACCAGCCTCGATCTACACCTTCACCGGAGATGAAAGTTCTGATCTTGTTTCCGGATACATCCTTTCACTTCACAATGACAACAGATATGATCTGATTGCAATCGGTTCAACTGTGATAGGCAGGGAAACCGCTGGTATTGTCTCCGCGGCAGCAAAGATGAACCCAATGGCTGAGATCAGCGAGATCAGGATAGATAATGGTAAAGCATACACAAAGCGTTTTTACTACGGAGGGAAAACTTTGCTGGAAGAGGAGTCAGACTCAAGGATATTCACGATTCCTCCCGGTATATCAGAACCAAAAGAGGCACCTGCTGATCCAAAGGTCCAGGAGATCACACCGTCTGCTGGAAAGATAAAGGTACTTGAAAAGATAGAGAAGAAGTCCTCGGAAGAGAATATAGAGAAGGCTTCAGTCATAGTTTCTATCGGCAGGGGCCTTGGAAACAAGGATGGAATACAGAAGATAGAGCCTCTTGCAAAGGCCCTGAACGGAGTCATAGCCGGATCAAGACCTGTCTGTCTGGATTATCAGTGGCTTAGTGAGGAGAAGCAGGTGGGACTTTCCGGTAAGAAGGTCAGGCCAAAACTTTATGTCGCACTTGGAATTTCTGGTCAGATCCAGCATATTGCAGGGATGAGGGGATCAAAGGTAGTGGTTGCCGTGAACAAGGACAAGTCTGCGCCGATTTTTGAGGAGTCAGATTTCGGTATTGTCGGTGATCTCTACCAGGTGGTGCCTAAACTGGTTGAGGCATTGAAAAATTGAGGAAATAGATTAATTTCCTTATTTTATCTTTTTTGCCAAATTCTCGTTTATCCTGAGTACTTCAAGCCCTTTGGTAAAGCCTCTCTGCACCTGCTTCATAGACTTCATCTTCACGACTGCTGTGTTTGTCTTTGCACTTCCGATCAGTCCGGCGATGGGAAGTACAGTCTCTACATATCTTGAGGCATTGTTGTTGCCTTTGAAGACCTTGTCTATCATAAGGACTATTCTTTCAAGCTCGTCCATAATGAATTCCCTGTTTCCAGGATTCATGCCGGCACTGCTGAGATAGGAAACCATGTCCTGTCTCTTGACCTTCCCATCGTTTATCATCTGTATGACTGCTTCGAAGTTATCCTTCCCCTTGAGGTACCCCATGGCAGAAAGTAGCTTGGTCCTGTCCTCATCGCTCTTGAGCGAGAAGAATTTATCCTGTATCTCCTTCAGAGAATTCGAGCTGAGTGCCTTTGCTATGGCTATTCCCTGCCTAAGATCAGGCTTTATGGCCTCTATGTACCCGAATTTAGCAGACTCATCCTCTGCAAACTTATGATCAAATACAGCAAAGCGCTGTGTTATGACTCCCAGCGTTTCCATGTCGTCCTCTGAAGTCTTCCCCTTTGATAGTTTCCTGTAGTGAAGTTCATGGAATTCCCTGCCAAGTTTATTGATATCCACACTTTCCGGCTTGATAAGGTAGAGTTCGTAGAGCTGTGTCGATATTGCCTCGATGATCAGACGCTCCTCGTCTTCAAACAGTGACTTTAGTACTCTTCTGTAATCCTCGAATGAAGCTCTGCCTGATTTCATGAATGCAAAGTAGTCGCTCAGCAGTCCCATCTTCTCTTCTCTGTTCATTTCCTTTACGGAAGAAATGACCTCGTCTAAAAGTGGTCCTTCATAAAGAACCCTGTAGAAACCACTTCTGTTCCCATTCATGGTCATTATCGGGGAATTCTGTATTTCCATCTCGGCGCTGCTGAATAAAATGCTCTCGTATCCCGAGTTCCTTCTGACCACAAGGGGGATCGGCCAAGGTTCCTCTTTCCTTGAGGATGACAGGAGGTAACGTTCCTGCTTCATGTGAAGCCTGCTTCCGTTCCTGGAAACTGTTATTACGGGATAACCCATTCTCTTTATCCAGGACTCCATTATTTTAGATATGTTTCCACCTGAATACTTAGCTATGGAGTTCCAGAGAGCCGCGCCTTCTGCGTTGCCATAGGAGTTATCCTTAAGATATGTTCCAATCCCCTTCCTGAATGCTTCGGAACCTACATAGTTCTCTATCATCCTAAGTATGCTTCCCCCCTTTCCATAGCTGATCTCATCAAATATCTCTGAAATTGAGTCTGGGTCCTTCACCTCAACATCTATTGGATGGGAACCCTCGAGCGAGTCCCCGTTAAGAGCTCCTTCCATTCTTGAAAGCATGAAGTAGTCGAACATCTTCCATTCCGGGTATATCCTGTCCGCGGCTTTGTATGACATGAATGTCGCGAAGCTTTCATTGAGCCATAGGTCGTTCCACCACTTCATCGTCACAAGATCGCCAAACCACTGGTGAGTGAGTTCATGTGCTATTACCTCAAGAACCCTCTTTTTTGCTCTCATACTCGTAGACTTATTCACCAGTACCAGTGTCTCCCTGAATGTGATCGCTCCCCAGTTTTCCATGGCACCAGCCGCGAACTGAGGCACTGCAATGATGTCAACCTTTGGAAGCTGGAAGGGTATGCCAAAATAACTCTCGAAGAAATCCAGCGATCGTATCGTCATGTTCATTGGGAAGTCTGTGGTGTCAAGATGTCCCTTCACCGCCACGACACTAACATTCTTGTCCCTGAATTTTGCCTCAAGCCTGTCAAATTTTCCGATGCCTATGTAGACAAGATAGGTTGACATTCTCGGTGTATCCATAAACTTCACGGTCTTCCTTCTGTCCTCGATCGTTTCCTTCTCAACTGGCATGTTGGATATTCCATCCAGATCGCTGTCAATCCTCAATGTCAGGCCGAAAACCGCTTTCAGATCAGGGCGATCAAAGCACGGAAAAGCCCGTCTTGCACCGGTAGACTCAAACTGGGTTGTGAACATCTCTTCACCCTCTGGCGTCTTTGCCCTGTAGAGCCCGGTCAGGAGATCAGATACCTGGCCTGTGAAATCTATCTCCAGCTTCACAGAGGTCTTCTGGAGCCCAGTTATCCTGAATGATTCCTCTCTCTTTGTGACCTTCTGTGACTTTCCATCAACCTTGAGCCCCTTAATTACAAGGCCGACAGAATCAACGTCAATAGTTGGATCTGCATCCTCAAGTTGCACTATCTCGTTGCCGCTGTATTCCCCAGTCTGATTGTTTATGTCCAAAAATATATCATATCTGTTGATTTTCATCCCAATACTATCACGAATTATTGTTTAAACCTTTGTCAGGTATATGATGCAAATGTTGCTACCTGACGGATCATTTTCAGCCGGAATCACAGGTATCGCTATATTAGCGCATCAATGGGAAGAGATATCAGAAGAAACTCCCGTACATGGACCTGTGGTTCATCTCCCATTCCTCGTCCTCTGAGTTGCAGATTATTCCTGCTCTTTCTGCCTGCTTTCTGATCTCCATCTCCTTCGATTGCCACCATCCATCTTCGTCCGCAATGTTCTGTTCCAATCCGAGGGACTTCATCTTTTTCGCAGATGCAGGGTATCGGTTGTATCTGTCATATATGATCCGCGACCCTGTGACTGCCGCAGATTGTATCATGCCAGAGATGTCGATCTGTGAATCATTGAACCCCCTGATGATGGGGCCATAAAAAATCCACGTTTGAATTCCACTTTCCCCCAGCTTCTTTATTGCCTCCACTCTTGATTCTGGGGACGGGGTCTCAGGTTCCAGTATCCTGGCTTTTTTTCTGTCTGTGGTGGTGATTGTGAAGCCAACGTCAATACTGTTCCTGTACTTTCCCATGATATCAATGTCTCTAATAACGAGTGGAGACTTGGTCTGCACTGTCACTCTGAAGCCGTTTTCAGCAAGCACGGTTATACTTTCCCTTGTGATCCTGAATCTTCCTTCTACTGGCTGGTAAGGATCGGTTATTGTTGATACGCCTACAATGCCCTTCTTTTTCCTCTTGACCTCTTTCCGGAGAACATCGACGAGGTTCGCCTTGACTATTACATACTTTCCCCATTCGCTACTGGGCCGTATCCTGGTGAAGTCCATTGCATAACAGTAGATGCAAGAATGGAGGCATCCGAGATAGGGGTTCAGTGAATAATCAAGTTCTCTCAGTCCTGACTTCCCCATCGCGGACTTTACCTCGATCTCCTGAATTTCAATTTCTTTCATATCACACGAACCTGTCGAGGCCCCTGGACATCTCAATGGGCCATATCATGGATTTCTCTATCCACTTTTCAGCGGGCACCTTGAGATTTTCCTTCATCCTTTCCATGGCTTCTGCAAATGTCGGGAATTTTTCAGGTTTACTTCTGAACATTTCCCTGAGGTTTTCCCTCACGTACCATACCCCTACAGGTATGTTGAATCCAGGATATATCTCCCGCCATAGCATTGCCGATCCCTGCCTTTTTTCACGTTCAAGCATCTCCAGGACTGCCAGTCTTGAAGAATAGTAGCATCCTCCTATGTCAGGATAGTCTGTCCTCCCCCTGTTTCCCTCATAATCAATCTGCGTTTCCGTCGTGTTCGAGAAATAGTTCCATGTTGTCTCAGGGAACCATGCCTCACCCCATTCAAACAACCACTGTCTTGGAGAAATGATAGCAGCGAACAGGTTTCCACTAACTTTCCTTGTATAAAGCCAGAATTCGCTGATGAGTGGCATCCTCTTCACCCTCGCGAGAATCTGATCCGAGAGGTTCTTGTCTGCAGCGGTTATGGACCATCGGGTTGGGACCATTTTTCTGTCCTTCTCCTTGCCAAGCGCCCCAAGACTCAATATTCTTGCAATTCTTGAGACTTCTACTCCTGACCCATAGAGTATTTTCATAGCTTCATTGCTTTTGAGGTCGGTATCACCGTATACCCTTTCAACAGCATTGTCAAGCTTCGCATTCCCGATCTTAATTCTGCTTAGCGGTGCTGCCGGGCCCATTGGCGGCGAGTATTCAGAGAGGACGACGTCCTTTCCATCTAGAGAGCGATCCAGTACCATCTCCACCTCCGTTGGCTTTGATGATAATCCGATCAGTTGAACACTTTGGACGAAGTTGTCGGGATCAGATGCTGACATTACAGAAATATTTCTTCCGCCCCTCATTATGGAGAGCCTCATTGATATGAACTCCTCCAAGTCCATGTTTAACCACACTGCTGGATTCTCGTATACAGAAGTATCACCGTAGACAGGCGGGGTGGAAGGGTATACCATCACCTTTGGATAGCCGAATCTCCCTACGAATACGCTGGGTGGTGAAGACCCATTAAGCTCGTTTCCCTTGATGGCATCAAACCTAGGCCTGATCATATTCCCTATGGACACGGGGCAATAGCTGAGCCCACAAAGCATTTTAGCCCCTCTGCACTTCACGCACAGCGAAGGGGGTATTTTCATTGTTGTCCTGAATTCCATTGTTTCCCAATCATCACATTACCGGTATATGAAAATTGTCCTGGCTTCAAAACAGTCCTTTTACACCTGATATTTCCTCAAAGGATCTTATCAGAAGGTTAAATTCATTAGAACTGAGACTGTATTCTGCCGCTGCATTCCTCAGAGCCCTAGACCATCTGTCCAGATCATCTTCAAATTCACGAATGCACCGTTTTATCTCTTCATCGTCAGGGACTGGTATGCGATTCATCCCGCTTTTTGCAGCATAGAAAATAAACTTTGCTTCATCAGCTTTGAGAAAATAATACCTCTCCCTCCCTATCATTACCTCAACAAACTCATTCTCCCTGAACATGATGACATCGTCTGAAACAGTTAACGAAATTTCCCTGATATCAGTACCTGGTTTCAGATAACTTTCCGGAAATTTCCTGTTACCCATTGACGCCCAGATTTTTACAGCTATTTTTTCTGGTGATTCGATCATTTGATTCATTGCCTATAACTAACCGGGTTTATAGCTGTCGTTTTTATTTCCCAATAAGATAAAATATTATTACCGCTGCAAGCATTACGTTTCCATGATAGGCGCTATACTTGCCGGGGGATTCGGCAAGAGACTAAGACCGTTGACGAACAAGATACCGAAGGCATTGATAGAGATCGGTAAAAATTACACCATAATGGATAGACAGCTCCTTGATTTTCGCAGAGCCGGTATAAAAGAAATATATGTTCTTACCAGCTATCTGGGCAATGTTATAGAGGAAAGATACGGAAAGATATGGAACGGTCTTAAACTGACATACCTGCCAGAGGATAAGCCCCTGGGTAAACTGTTTTCTTTGAGGAATCTTATAAACGAGGCAGGCAACGAGGATGTTCTGCTGAGAAATGGCGATACGATCTCAGACATAGATATGAAGGAATTCATAAGGTTCTCCTCCACTTCTGATTACTCTCTGGTAATTCATGCCACAAGAATGAGAAGTCCGTATGGCATCATTGAAACCAGTGGCACCCGGATTACGGGTTTCAGGGAGAAACCATTGCTTGAAACGCTTATAAATTCCGGGCTTTATTGCGTGAAGAAAGATGCATTTCCTCTCTTTTTCCAGAAATATGAAGAAAAGGAGATTGAGACAACGGTGTTCCCTCTTCTTGCCGAGAAGGGACTCGCAGGCGTCTTCCGTGATGATTCATTCTGGGTCGGAATTGACAGTGACAAGGACCTCGAAACTGCCAGGCATTATTATGAGGGCAGGGTTGACATGCCATGGGGCAATGTAAAGACAAATTACGAGGGCAAAAACTTCACTTTCTATACTTACGACATTTATGCTAATGAAAGTCTGGAACTCCAGCACAAGAACAGCATCATTAGGGTTATAAGAGGAACCCTGGATCTTAATGGAAAGGCCAGAATGGCGGAGGGAAGTGTTTTGGAAATTGCAGACGGATTGAAAATAAAGGCATGCTCCAGGACCATAATCGAAGTTGTTCAGAAAAGTTAATAAAGATAATGACATAACAACCAGATTGCTAATGACTATCATAACGAGGGATTTGCTTATCCAAGCTCTCGATAATGTCTATGGCAAGAAAGGAATGGCCAGGCGCGATATAGAAGAACTTTCTGATTTCGTTCTTTCTTTCTTTGGATACGAGGACTATGTGCTTGACAACATGCTTTCCGCAGCAGAGAGAGACGTATTCTACAATCTGGAAGAATATGGTCTTCTGGAGGCAAGGAGAGAAGAGGTCAATATCATACGTGGTAAATCCTGGAGAATAAACCAGTGGACCTACAAGAAAAGCAACATTCTCAGAGCTGCAAGCGCGAAGGAAGAGAAGAAAGCTGCAGAAAATCCCTACGATGACATATTTAGAGCCATGGATGGAAACCAGTAAACAATTAGCTTTTGCCTATACCATTTTCGTCCCTCCATTAGCTTGGGTGACCTCTTTCCCCAGCTGTCGCAGGGGCTTTCCGTTTCAGCGAACGGATGTTGCAAGGAAGTAGGAAGGTGATCAAAACTTCTCATTCCACGGTTCCTTCTTCACTTCATGAAGGTTGTGCTGTATCTCCTCTGGTGTTTTTTAGTGCATTGACAAACTGCGGTACATTGAGAAGAGATGTGGTTTTGAAGAGCATGTGAAAGTGATCCCTGTCGCATTCTATTTCCAGTATATCGACATTCAATTTTTCAGCTATTTCTCTTATTTTGGTCTTGAGAAAATCCATGATGGCATCGTTGGCAAATACCTTCTTCCTGTATCTTACGACATGGATAAAGTGATAGTATAATGAAAATACAGAATGTTCTCCTTTATCCAGATCGTAGGGCATAGTTATCATAAAATATACTCAATAAGATTGACTTTTCGCTAGCTTTCGTCCCCAATCTTATGAAA
>JBBYJL010000104.1:0-2808 GCA_043196285.1 Thermoplasmataceae archaeon
CTATTGAGAAAACGAAACAAGATCTTGGATTATAGATCCCTGATTAGCTCAATAAAATTATAACGCTGTTGCTTCCGGACAACGCTTCTCCGATCATTCCATAATCCTTGCTTTTCTGATCACGACATCTTCGAGTGGCCTGTCGTTCCTGTTTCTTTTGACCTTGCTAATGGCATCAACTACTTCCATGCCAGAAACGACCTTTCCGAAAACCGGATGTTTGGTGTCCAGATAATTATTGTCCACAATATTTATGAAAAACTGGGATCCGCCGGTATTTGGTCCAGCGTTCGCCATGGATATTGTTCCCCTACTGTTGCGATTGTTCCTGGAGAACTCATCCTTGATAACGTATCCAGGTCCTCCCATTCCTGTTCCAGTGGGATCGCCTCCCTGGATCATGAAATCAGGTATCACCCTGTGAAAGATTACACCATCATAAAAGCCCTTTTCAACCAGTTTCCTGAAATTTCCCGCTGTTACAGGCATCTCCCTTTCTGAGAGATCAATTATTATGTCCCCCATTGTCGTTTCCAGAACTGCCTTCGTCATCGTACCATAATGTGGGAACAGTATGTAAAATTGTTCATTTAACTCCCAAAAAAAAGTCCTGATCTGAGTGTGCTAAGATGTCTTCTATGCTGCACACCATTCTAACAGAAATGTTCCAGTTCTGGAATTTTTTCCTGGCACTGTCAATAACCTCAATAAATTCCTTTACGTTCATTGAGTTCAGCCATATTCTACCATATATTGTACCTGAATCAAACCTGTTTATCCAGGCAGTGTAAATTTTCCTTTTCTCAGTTTCCAGCATGATATGACCTATAACAGGGTTTGTCGTAATAAGTTCGTAAAGATGATCCTCCTCAGAGATCACATCAGCTTCCATGGATTTCTCAGGAACCAGACCTTCAGGAGCGTAATATATGTGCCTGAATTTCATGCTGCCCGCGTCAATCTTCCTGATCCTGATCCAGCTTCCTTTCAAGGGATTCCCAATACCTGATTTGTATTCGTCGGGAAACACTATCTGAAACTCCACAGCAGAAAGATGGTTGTATGATGATATTTCTTTTAAAGTGGAAAGGAGCCCATGAGATTCTCCGAGGTACTCAACGGAGAAGAAATCGTTCTGAACCGCGTTCTTCAGGATTATTTCGGATATTTCCTTCCTGTAGTTCCTGTGAAACCTGAAACGGAACATCAGTTTCCCGTTTTCATACATCACCATGTCCAGAACCGCTGATCTCACATTGATTAGTGAATCTATAACCTTTGAAACAGGGGTATTGGATACATCCTGCTCTATCACCCACAGATCATTAACTCTGGATGCGCCAAGCACTGTGAGGTTCCTTTTGACGTCTATTGAATTGTCGATTGCCCCAGGCAGATAGTAGCGGATAGTTGACGTCTCCCCGGAGAATGAAAGAAAACCAGGAGCTTTTGATGGCAGCTTCCTGAGGAAATCCATCAGTGGATCATTCCACGCGAAAACTATATCGCACTGCATATCCAGACCTCTGTCAATTCCTGATATCCTTGCCAGCTTTTCCTGCCCTAACATTGATATTCCTGATTGCCCGGGCATGCATGATGATGAGATAACACTTTTCTTTCGCTTTGTCAATCAAATCAAGGCTAATTCTGCTTCATTTCTGGATCTGAAAACTCGCCTGCAGTCTACTTATCTGTGATCGAAGCTTCACTGCTTTCCAGTCCGGACCTAATCTTCTTGATGGAGGCAACAAATGATTTGACCTCTTCATTATCAAGAACTCCAAAGATGTCACTCATTATCTTCTGCTGTAATGCTTTTCCCTTCTTATATAGTGATCTGCCCGCATCAGTGAGGTTGACGTATATCACCCTTCTGTCGCTGCTACTTCTTTCCCTGCTTACCAGACCCCTTTCCTCGAGCCTGTCAACCAGGCTGGTAACCCATGCCTGGGTCACAGAAAGTTGCGAAGATATATCAATCATTGTTGTCGGGCCGAGTTCCTGGAGATTGTCCAGTACCTTGAATTCGAGCACAGTAAGGTTCACCTGGCCATATGCTTTGTTAGCAGCCTTGAATATGTCCTTCCATAAGATTGAATAATTTTTCCAGGCTTCGATGTATTCATCATTTTTGGCCATGTATGTCTCCCTTTCCAATCACTATCCCATTTTGGTTCTCTGTTCCCTTACTATCGGGCATCAATACCTGTCCATTTAAATTATTCGATCCAGTGTAACATGTCAGTAGAGTGTGCATCCTATCCGGGATGATATCTCTTCTTGAATATGATCTTTCCCGGAGTATATGGTATGAAGTTCTTCTTTCTAATCTTCGCTGTGTATAATATAGAGAAGAGTTTTGCATATGCTTCAGATCCCTTTGCGGATCTTGTTTCTCGTGTTACATTCCTGTAGATCACAGATGGTCTGAGTGATCTCTCCGCTCTGTTGTTGGTGGATTACACATCCGGATCGATCGCAAAGCGGAATAGCAATTCCTTCTTCCTGTTGAGGAGGTTCTTAACAAACCTCCCTGTCTTTCGATGTTCATAATCCCTTTCAAGAAGGAAGATCATCTTCTCATGGATTTTATTGACGTCATCTGGTGTGCCATTGAACGATTTGGCCTTTTCGTATATTTCCTGAAGTGATTCCTTTATTATTCTCTCGTCTCCGTAGAAATCTTCAAGCTCCTTTGCATCGCATATGATGTGTGACCAGCAGTACTGCTGATCATTGCCTGTCTTTTTTGCAAGTGATTCGAATGATGAATGCATGTCATGGATATCTGTGCCTGAATGTTCA
>JBBYJL010000016.1:0-23071 GCA_043196285.1 Thermoplasmataceae archaeon
CTGTGTGCCATTTCCGGGGTTGGGTAGATTGTACCAGACTGACTGAGTTTCTATACCAGTAGTTCCAGTTCCGTTGTCTGATGCTGTACCAGTAAGCGTGGTGAACGTCCCACCAACCGCTATCGTCCCATACCCGTTATACGCAGAGGATGCCGGAAAGCTAGGAGAATAGGACGGTGAATTCCCGTCATCCCCGGATGAGGCAAAGACGGTTATACCTCTGGCAGCAGCTTCTTCTTCGTACTGGCTCCACGAGGCATCCGTCGTATCATTAGTCCCCCAGGAATTGGAAATCACTGATACATTTTTTAGGGCAGAGTTAACGGTCGAATTGTAGGATGGATTAAGGATATTGGCAAAAGCCTCGTCAAGGTAAGACAGTTTCGGCTGTGGCCCATAAACCTCAACGATTGAAGCTCCAGGTGCAAGGGATGCTGCCATTTCCAAATCCAGAGTGCTCTCAATATGTGCGTTTGTTACATCATATACAGCACTTGGTCCGGGTGCAGGTGCTCCTGAGAAATTATAATAATATATTTTTGCCCCAGGCTCACTAGAGGGAATGTTATTGCTTATGTAATGCTGTATATCTGCGGGCACATAGGGCGCAACACTCTGGCCGCTGGAATTGGTTCCTGACCACAGTATGGTTGCTATTGTTTCATTGGTTGGATAACCGTATTTCTGGTAAAGACTGGACAGATGATATGCATTCTGGAAGTCTGATCCGTAAAGTGACTCAGATGATCCTGATCCCTGGAACAGGGGTGCAATATGAGCAGTGAACTGATCACTGAGGCCTACAACAGATGATATATCTCCATAATTAACAGGCAAAGATAATGTGGAGGATGGTGCATAGAAGGTTCCATTGTGACTGGAGTAAACATTTATCGTGGTGCGAAAGAGATTCTCAAATTGCCCTACAGAGCCTGAAAGGTCTATAGATACACGATCAGCATAGGTGGTAACAGAAAATCCCCTGAAGATGAAATAATTGACGTATCGGTAATACTCGCTGGACGATGGAGAATAGGTGTCGATAAATTCCTTAGCAGTAAGATAGTGATGATAAACGGGTGACGAAGGATTCTGGAGATTAACGAGAAAATTGTCCAGTTCACCCTGGTTGCTGTACTGCAGTGAGACCATCACATTAAGCTTGAGAGAAGGATTTTCTGCTGCAATTGGGCTGAGCCCTGAAATGACTCCGGATTCGAAATCAGGTATAATATATGGATCAGATGGTGAATAACGGATGCCAGTATGCGAATGAAAGGATGGTAGGAGCAGAAACAAGGCTACTACAAAGACAGCAAGCATTAGCGGGATGTCTCTGTCAAATTTACTCTTCCCCTTCAATCTCACAGTTTCTGGCATTGACAACATCACAGAATTTCACAACTCCTGATCCAGTCTTAATCTCTGAGGGCGGGCCCGGATCTCCTGCATTGATCTTTCCCTGATCTTTTTTACATCGTAATACCTGTCCACTAAATTACCATTAATCAGCATATTGGCGCTCAGGCATTCCAGTTCACTACCACAGCTACACTTTTTAGGCTGATCGTTGTTGTGTACAACATAGAGGTTTCTGCACCTGGGGCAACGAAAAGTTCTCTTCTTTCCGGAGAATTTTCCCCTCTTGCTCAATGGTTTACCGTCCATCTCGACTATGTCCATTGCAAAATCAACAGGTTTAGCCGATGCTATCGATGTACCAACTCCAAATGCAGCAGCGCCAGCTTTCCTGAGTTTGAACACTGAATTGTGATCAAGACCTCCAGACACCATAATCTTGGTGTTTTTGAAACCATTAATGTCAAGCTCCCAGCGGACCTCTCTGACAATATTAGCAAAATCGCCTCTTCTTGAAGAGGGAGTATCCAGTCTAACAAAATCAAGGTCCTTCACCACTCTTGCAGCATGAACCGCTGCGAACTTCTCATCCTCAAAAGTGTCTATGAGTGCAACCTTTGGGTGCTTACTTTCTGCCATTCCGATCCTCCACGCAGCATCGTCTCCCAGGATAATTGATACTGCATGTGGCATGGTTCCTGTCGGATCAATTCCAATAAGCTCAGCCCCCATTATTCCAGATACGCCGTTAGCTCCCCCTATATATGTTGCGCGATCGATCATTGGGGAGATAGCGGGATGCATTCTTCTTATTCCGAATGAAAAGAAAGGCAGATCCCCCGATGCGACACGCACCATTGATGAATAAGTGGATATACCAGTGGACTGGCAGATGAAACCAAGTATAGCAGTCTCGAAAATTGCGAAATCTCTGTATCTGCCAGTTATAGTCATAACTGGAACCGGTACACCTTCAGCATCTCTGGCTTCAACTATGGTACCTTCAGGAACAGCCTCTACACTAACATTCCTGCCTTCAAGCAAATGTATGACTTCCTGAATTCCGGATATTAGTATCCATGGATATCCGGAACCTGAGACTGTAACCTCCATGCTAACTGTTCCATCGAACCCTGCCTCCTTTAATGTTTTCAGGGCATTTTCAAAATAAACATCAGCTGTTCTGCCCGATATGATATCATCCGTTTCTGCAATGCTGAAAACTGCCTTACTCTTACTTACTGTTCCCAATTTCATTTAATGCTTCCTCTGACGATATGATCATTGCCCCATAATTAGTTTTTATGAACTCCAGTGCTGATCGATGCTTCGAATGGTCAATGGAACTGCAAAGATCGCTTATTATCCTTATGGCATAATTCCTGAAAAATGCGCCTCCAGCAGTGTGCTGGACACATATATCTGTGCTTATTCCAAAGATATAAAGCGTTCTAATATCCCAGGCACGCAGGAGACCGTCGAGGTCAGAATCATAGAACGAGTCGTAATGTCGTTTCCTGACCCTCATCCCCGCTATATGTTCCAGATCCGGGGATAATTCCGATCCCCAGGTACCTTCAAGGCAGTGTTCACCCCACACCTTGAATTCAGGATCGTTCTTTATATGAGTATCCATTGTAAAAATTATGGGTATCCTGCCATTGACTTTTTCAAGAAAAACCGCAGATTTCCTGGAAACTTCCCTGGAAGCATCGCCGCCAAATTTTCCACTGACAAAATCATTCACAAGGTCGACCACTAAAATTGCAGATTTTTTGGGACCCGGATCGTTCATTTCTTCTCAATCCTCCATTTTACTCCACTTCCGGAATCCTCGACTTTTATGCCTGATTGCTCAAGAATCATCCTTATTCTGTCTGAATGATTGAAGTCCCTTTCATTCCTGAAATCCTCCCTCAACCTGATGACTGCCTCGATCAAATTGGGTGCCTGAAACGCAGGTCCATCAATCTTGATTATGCCAAATATCCTGTCGATGAAGTAGAATATTTCAAGGATATCTCTTGCCGCATCTTTCGAGATATTGTTTGCGTTCCTGTTAATCTCAGTAACCATTTCCTGAAGGCGTGCGAAAACAGATCTTGTGTCAAAATTGTTGTCAAGAAGCTTCTTGAATTCTTCTATTTCATTTTCAGAAGATATTGTAAAATTCCCTTTTGCAGAGGTTATGTTCAGCAGATTCGTGAACGCGTTCTGTATCCTGGAAAGTGCCTCGTTTGATGATACCATCAGATCATCACTGTAAAGCAGATCCGATGAGTATTTTGAATTGAGAAGGAAATATCTGATCTGCTCTGCGGAATATACTGATAATGCTTCTCGTACTTTTACAAAATTGCCGAGGGACTTTGACATCTTCTCTTCTCCCATCCGCAATAAACCTGAATGGACCCAGTATCGCGATAGAAAGTTCTTTCCAGTTATTGATCTCATCTGAGCAATTTCGGCCTCGTGATGGGGGAATATTAGATCTATAGCCCCTCCATGGATGTCGTACTCTTCACCAAAGAATGTGTAAGTTATAGCAGTATCCTCTATATGCCACCCGGGTCTACCAGGACCCCAGGGCGAGTCCCAGAATGGTTCACCCTCCTTGTACTTTTTCCAGAGCACAAAATCCTCAGGTTCTCTTTTACTGTCCCTTGTCTCTATTCTTACGCCATGCCTTATCTGCTTCATGTCCTGTCCAGAAAGTTTCCCGTAATCCTGGAACTTCCTGACAGAGAAATATATGCCATCATCGGATTCATAGGCGAAACCTTTTTCGTAGAGTGCCTTGATCTGATCGATAATTTCCTTAATGTACAAAGTGGCTTTAGCGTAAAGACTGACACTGTCTATTCTGAGAGATTTCATGTCTTTCCTGAACTCTCTGTAGAATCTGTCAGATAGATCTTCAGGTTTTATGCCAAGATCCTTTGCCCTGTTGATGATCTTATCATCGACATCCGTTATGTTCTGGAGATAAAATACCTCATAACCAAGTTCAGAAAGATACTTTGAAAAAGAGTCAAAAATGATGAACGTCCTCGCGTTTCCCACATGAATAAAGTCGTATACAGTCGGGCCACAGACAAACATCCTGATTCTTCCTTTGTTTAAAGGCTTGAAATCCTCAAGACTTCGCGAATAGGTGTTGAAAATTTTCATGGATGTTGCTTGATTTTAATCCTGCATTTATATTTTAGCAGGATTACTGAATGCAAAACTAAAGTTCCAGAATATTTGACTTTTGAATATACTCAGCGAAACAAATACTTTTTATTCAGGCAGAAATAAACCGATATGGATTATGCATCATCGGAGAATTTTCTGGAATCACTCAATTCCTACAGAGGAATGGATAGAAAGAAAGCTTTTCAGGAGATTTGTTCTCAGCTGGCTAGATTGAACAGCGCGTATAACTGGGTGGGGATTTACGTTCTTGAAAACAATAAACTTGTACTTGATGCATTTGTGGGAGAGAAAACTGAACATGAGCAGATAACGCTTGGAGACGGATTATGCAGTCTGGCGATAGTCAGGAACGAAATCGTAAATGAGGCCGATGTTCTCTCAAACAAGAAATATCTTGCTTGTTTCCCCGAGACAAAGTCTGAACTTGTTGTACCAATCAGGGCAGGGAAAATACCTGTGGGCGAGATAGATATAGACTCAGACACGAAAGGTGCGTTCAAAAGAGAAGACGAAAAATTCATACAGGATGTTGCTGATTTTATAGGCAGAAATTTTTTCTGATTTCATGAAAAGAGTTCTTTTATTCTTTCACTGACCAGAAAGTTTCCAACAGAATAAAGCTTGTAGCTGTCAGTATCCACAGTTGTCATTGAACTCGGGCGTATATATATACCATTGAACTCTTCCATATCCAATCCCAGCACCTTGCCTATCACTGTCCTGATTACCAGTCCATGAGTCACAACAATTGACCTGTCCCTCATCCTTGAAAGCGATCTCTCAAGTCTTTGCCTGTGAGAATTCCATGATTCAACCCCATGCTTCACCCTTATTTCCTCAGGGAGATCAACGACTCTTCCTGCCAGCTTTGTTTCTCTCATGGTTCCAAAATCTGTTTCCCGTAGATCGTCATCAATCTCTACACCAATTCCAAATTTCTCTGCCAGTATGTCAGCAGTCTGTCGGGTTCGCAAAAGTGGGCTGGAATAGATTGCAGTTATCCTAAGAGCAGAGATCTGGTTGCTGATAAATTCAACTTGATCGACGCCTTTTTTCGTAAGCGGGTACAGGTCCGTACTGTTAGAAATCAGATCCCTCGCATTGGCCTCGCTCTCACCGTGTCTTACAAATATAAGTCTCTTCAAGATAGACCCTCTTTTTCAGTTTTGTCTGATGAATCCCGCAGCAGGTATTCCCTCATGGACCTGGTTATGATTCTCGATCCTATGGACTTAACCTTCATCTCCTTGATGTCACAGACTGTAAAGGAGGCATAACCAACCTCTATTCCAAAAGACTCAACCTCATTCATCCCAATTATGGATGAGATCAGCGCTCTTATGGGGAGGCTATGACTCACTGCAACAACATTGCCCTTCGTTCCAGTGGCGAAATCCATCATCCTTGATACTATGGAAGACCATGGTTCCATTCCTAGAGCCTCCCGGTTGCTACCTCGAAGGAAATCAATACTTCTGTTGTTGTATTTCCCAAATCCAGACTCTCTGATCCTGTTCTCGATCTTTGCCTTAAATCCTGCAATTTCTCCTATAATTTCAGCAGTGTGGACAGCCCTTTTCACAGGGCTTGTGTAAATATTGTCAATGGTGATACCACTCAGCTGTTTGCCCGTGAATTCAGCCTGCCTTATTCCGTTTTCTGTCAGGGGAAAGCGATCCATATCCTCAGAGATAATTGACCTTGTGTTTGCTTCGCTTTCGCCATGCCGGATCAGCATTATCCACCCCATAATCCCGTATTGCCTAATGCGATAAAAATAAATTCACTACAGATAGAGCATTACTGTTAGAGCCAGCAGGGTGACCAGAAGTACAGGAACTGTTAGGATAAATCCAACCTTCATGTAGTATCTTTTGTTGATCTTGATGTCCCCTCTTCTTTCAAGAGAATAAATCCAGAGAAGGGTCGCCAGTGATCCGATGGGTGTGAACTTTGGCCCTATATCATTTCCGATCACATTTGCATATGCCAGATTCACACCAAGATGCGATCCTTTAATCGCAAGATTTCCGATCATGACGGAAGGCAGGTTGTTCAGGAGTCCCGCGAGCACGGAAAACAAAAAGCCGGAAAGGACAGTTGAGAGTATTCCACCAAGATAAGATATTTTCACCAGGACAAAAGAAAGATCATATGTTAGTCCTTCTCTACCCATCCCAAACACTATCACAAACATACCAAGTGAAAAGTATACTACCTGCCAGGGCGCTTCCACAAGGATTTTTCTTGTATTAATCCTACCATTCCTGTGCGCATATAGGAAAAGGCCGGAAACAGCAGGTACTGCCACAAAAGCAA
Source organism: Thermoplasmataceae archaeon (assembly GCA_043196285.1). GTDB lineage: Archaea > Thermoplasmatota > Thermoplasmata > Thermoplasmatales > Thermoplasmataceae > JAKAFX01. The sequence goes on from JBBYJL010000016.1 coordinate 6,877, forward strand.
TGGGAATATCGAATATGCCGGTTACTGCATACACGACAATCAGAAAAATTGTCAACGGCATCGCTATTCTGAATATTTTCGGATCTTTGATCACAGATACCGGATCGGGTATTCTCGAAATGTCCAGCCTGCCATCAAGGCTTTTCCTGTAATACAGGAACAGAAAAGAAAGGCTTGCAAGAGTTGAAACGAAGGCAGGAAACATCATTACAAGAGCATAATCTATGAACGAGATAGAGAAATAACTTGTAGTTATTATATTAACTAGATTACTAATTATGAAGGGGGAACTGGCAGTATCCGCTATGAATCCAACAGCCATTATGAATGGCAGTATAATTCTGCCTTCAGCATTGGTCCGTTTCAGGATTGAATAGACAACAGGGGTGAGCACAAGAATGGCACCGTCGTTTGCAAAAAGGGCTGAGACTATTGCACCAAAAACGATTATGAGAACAAACAGAAGTTTCGTGTTGCCCTTGGAGAAGATGGTAAATTTTATAGCCATGTATTCAAAAAACCCCGCTTCGTCAAGTGTCAGCGAAAAGATGACAATGGCCACAAAGGTGAACGTTGAATTCCAAACTATGTCCCATATTACGAGGAGATCAGATATTGGCGTGATCCCGATCGCGATACATGCGAATGCCCCTATAATTGCCGGATAACCAATCCCCATTCCTCTGGGGTTTCTCTCCACAAAGTATAGTGTTAGGATAAAAATAGCAATGGAAACGAGATAGAAATAGATCATAAGATGACCAGATATCACGAACAGCATAAAAAGGTAAAAGCGATATCTCTTTAACGATCAATTATGACAAATTGTTGAAATATACGCACAGTATATTTGTGTAGACCATTTTGTGTTTTGGTGTAATACTGTATGATACAGAACAAACTTTCAGGTGAGAAAAATCCATACCTCGCTCAACATGCCCACAATCCTGTTGCATGGTACCCTTGGGGTGAAGAAGCGTTTAGAAGAGCAAGAGAAGAGAACAAACCCATATTCCTGAGCATAGGGTACTCAACCTGCCATTGGTGCCATGTAATGGAGAAGGAAAGTTTTGAGGACCAAGAAGTGGCAGAGGTACTCAATCGCATATTTGTATGCATAAAAGTTGACCGGGAAGAAAGACCAGACATTGATAAATTCTATATGGAAGTGAGCCAGACGCTTACGGGTGGAGGCGGATGGCCATTGAATATCGTTCTGCTTCCGGACAAAAGACCGGTTTTTGCGACAACTTACATGCCCAAAAGGAGCAGGAAAGGCGTCATGGGTCTAATTGAGCTCGCAGAATCTGTTGACGAACTTTGGAGAACCGACAGGAAACAGTTAGCTGATCAGGCAGAGAAGATCATGGACCATCTGAAAAGAATTCAGTCGGGCAGCAATACTAAAGTTGACTATGACAGAATTATTGAAAAAGCCTTTGAACAGCTTAAATCAAATTATGACGAGATTAACGGGGGATTTGGTATGCGACCAAAGTTTCCTACTGCACACAACTTTTCCTTTTTGCTGAGATACTATAAGATGAGGAAGGACAGTTCTGCACTTTCTATGGTCGAGAAAACGCTCACAAACATGAGGATGGGCGGCATTTTTGACCAGGTCGGCCTCGGTTTTCACAGATACTCAACCGATCCCTCATGGACAATACCACACTTTGAAAAGATGCTCTACGATCAGGCCATGCTCCTCATTTCTTATTCGGAGGCTTATCAGGTCACAAGATCCGATTTCTACAGACATGTCTGCGAGGAGATAATCAGTTTCATAAACAGGGATCTGATGGGCCCAGAAGGGCTCTACTACACAGCTCTGGATGCTGATAGTGAGGGGCAGGAAGGAAAATACTATACATTCACATATGGAGAGATTGAGTCTGTACTAGGAGATGAGACAGATCAGTTCTGCAACTTCTTCGGATGCAAAAGAGAAGGAAACTTTATTGACGAGGTAACTGGTAGAAGGAACGGAAGGAATATACTTTATATAGACCATGATTCTTATGTAAACCACTTACAATACACCGGCATAATTCCCGAAGACATAGAGAGGATGAGGGTTAAACTCTATAATTTCAGGAGCTCCAGGATTCACCCCGGAAGGGATCAGAAGGCACTTACAGATATAAACGGCCTTGTCATCTGGGGGCTAGTGGAATTTCATAGGTCTACGGGAAATTTGGATGCACTGCAAATTTCAAAGAGAATTGCTGATTTCATAATAGAGAATTCATTATCTCCCGATGGATCGTTGAAGCATTCGTATCTGGAAGGATACTCGACGACAGGATTCATCGATGATTATGCATTTTTTGGATACTCACTTCTACTTCTTTATGAAGCTACACTGGATAGAAAATATCTGGACAATGCAGTAAAGATCGCACGATATACAATCAAGCACTTCTCTGACTCAGACGGTGGTTTCTACTACACAGACGATAAATCGGAGGAATTGGTATTGAGGAGGAAAGAAGGAGCTGACATGGCGGTTCCATCTGGAAATTCAGTTATGGCAATGTTCCTGATAAGATTGGGTTATCTAACAGACAGTTATGAAATGCTCGAGATTGCTGAATCGATATTTAAACAGTTTTCCTTGCAACTTGAATCATCTCCGATGTTTTTCACACAGATGGTCTGTGCTATGACAATGCTGGGAGGCAGATCATTCAGCGTAGAAATTCGTGGCAACTGGTCTGAATCTTCTATTTTAGAGATAAAAAGGATCACTGATATGCAACTTATTCCATATTATTTCATTCGAAGAAGCGTTGAGGATGGGAAGAAAGAAGTGTTGGTGTGCGAGATCGGTAAATGCGATGCCAATCTGAAATCTCCAGAGGAACTGAGAGACTTCATTTCAGCGAATAATTTGCGGCAAACATCTGCAGGATCATGATAAATCACCTATTTTCTTTGTTTTCTCGTATTTTTTAAATTTTCCGAGAATTCTGAACGCCTGGCCCACTATCATTCCGGTTAGTATTACGAGGAGCACAGAAAATACGGCAGGATAATAGTATTGTGGATAGTATAGGGGGGTGAGGAGGTTCACTCCGAATAGAACAGTCCAAAGGGTAGATACAGCCAGTGACCTTTTGTAGTAAATTTTCCCCTTCTTCTCAAAAATTCTGGCCTTATTCGAAAGCAAAGCTCCCAGCAGAATTCCGATAGCAGCTAATGCAAAGCTAAAGTAAATCTCAAGAAGTGAGGTGGTATAGTAAGTAACCAGAAGGAAAAGAGCATATATTGTAGGCATAAAAAATATGCGGGTCTCTGAGAATTTTTCTCCATGTAATGCAAGAAATACTCGTATAAGATACATTAAACCAATTATAAAAAGAAGAGAATACTCGGCAGAACCAAATGGAAGAAAAGAGAGGTATGAATCAAATTTCAGAATCAGGCTTGTTCCAGTCGTGGTCACAAATCCTGATGATCATATCAATAATTAATACTTTGCGAAGTCATAGTTTCTATAATTCAATTTATTGGACTAAAAAAGTAATATATACTGTGGGCTTTACGGATTGATCTTATGCAGGAACGAATGGCGGAAGTGGAAATCTCAAAGGATGGGGACATATACTATGCGAAGGTAACCCTTCCTACAGGAGAGGTTATCAGTCTGGAAAACGAGGATTTTGAAGAGGTTCTTGAACAGATCGCCAACGATCTGCAGGAAAGATTTGGAAGCTAGCGGGGATGGCCCAGTGGTACGGCGGCAGCCTGCTAAGCTGTTTCTCTTCGAGAGCGAGGGTTCGAATCCCTCTCCCCGCGTCATGACTAAGTCTTATATTTGAGAGTGATGACATTATTTTACACAATTATTCAGGATTTGTAATGATGAATGATCCAAAAATGGCTATTTTCGGCATTCACTTAATGACAATTCCATCAAAAAAATAAGTTTCTGTTTGATCATCATCGAGAAGGCGCGGATTTATTCCGGCTTTTATGGCAGTTTCTCTAAGAAATTCATTCTTGGTCAGACCAAGTTCCACAGCAACCTGTGGTAACAGGAGACCAGACATATGACCTCTTCTGACTACCAGTCCGTGCTTTCCTAAAATTATTCTGGAAAGTTCAGACCTGTCGTCCTTAGGCAATGGGAGAAGTCTTCCGAGTATTGTAAGCTCAATTTCCGCATGTGCGATCTCATCAGCGGTCATGGGTAAAAATCTAGGATCTTCTGTTGCCGCATAACGCGCTGATTTCCATATCGCTTCCCACAATGGATAGATTGGTTCCACAAAACCTATGCAACCTCGCAATTGACCGTTCAGCTTTATGGTTGTAAACACTCCATACCTTTCACTGTATTTTTCACGTAGGGATCTTTCCATGACTAGGTTTTGAGATGAATGTATCGAGTCAAGTGATCTTTTAGCGATATAAATCAGTTCATGTCTGATCTTTGTATCTTCAAAATCGATTACCATATTATTATAAACTTCACCATGTATACAAATATTATGGGAGCAGGTAGTACTACCAGATTGATAATTGAGTTCGCAATTTTTGGGAGAACACAGAATCGGAGAATACTCACTGAAGTAAAATTCTCGCGATATCAGTTGATCGTTATGTCTCCCCAAATTCAGTCTTATACTTCTTTCTCGAACAAACCAAAAAATTTCTGACGGATGCAATGGCTGGTGAATCAACATTCTCTGATATTGATCGAAGCCCATATTCATCAGATATGATTGAAATATTTTCATAGCGATCAATAAAGTTATGCAATCAGTTTTCCTATTTGAGCGGGGTACCTTCCTTTTAAAAAATAAAGGATGAAAGAGAACCTACTCATATGGAAATCAATATATTTCCCGTTTGTTCATAGACAAAAATCAGAACGGTCGGATTGGATGATAATTTATGCCCATAACAGAATTCATGAATATAGAACCGCAAAAAATAATACACAAATGTTTCCAGAATATGATACTGGATTTTATTTTAAATGAAACATTAATAGGGCCGGGTCCGGGAATTGAACCCGGGTCCGGGGATCCACAGTCCCCAAGGATATCCACTACCCCACCCCGGCCATTTTTTGAGGGAAATCGAAATTCGCATAATATCTTTATGCTTACAGCACACCTTTGATGATATTTCTCCAAATAGTTTCTGTTGTGGAATTTCCATATTCCTTGCAATAAAATTTTTCCCTAATAATACACGATTTACTCATAGGAGTCAAGAAAATTAGACGTGCTCTGCCCATTTAATGCTTTATTCAACATCGACACAATAAATGATCCCTGTAATACCCATTGACTTCCTCGTATGATGGGGATAAATCATGGGAACATCTATGGACACGAGAATCTTTCTTTTCACTATCCCAATATCCTGGAAGACGTTATCGAGGAACTCCTCCGTTGTCCTGTTATGGATTGAATAGATATGGTCCGCTATTTCCGCAGCTTTTTTGATAAATGGCATATCTGCATGGGTATTTGAAGCTCCCCACGGTGGGTTCATAACAACAGTATCAAAGCCTTGGGTGATTTCATGAATATCGAGATGGTAAACGTTTATCGGATAACCTCTCGCATTATCTGTTGCAACTGAAACCATCTCAGGATCTATATCGTATGCGCTGACGGAATCTGCCCCCATAAGTGCAGATGCTACTGATAGAACACCATTTCCACAACCAAGATCTGCAACCTTTTTTCCCTGGATATTTCCATCAAGAAAAGCCTGATAAACCATTCTCGCAGCAACATCAGACGATGTAATGTACTGCTCATAACGGATAGAATACTTCTGCGGTTTCTGTATCCTCGACAAGGACATTGAAATGTGCTTGAGGTCTGTCGTCAGAGTGTTCATCCGTCTTAATAATTAATGCCTACAGAAATCTCTACAATTTCCCGAGCCAACCGGGAAGAGCGTTCTGGCGATTCTCCTCTAGCCCTGAGAAGTTTCTCTATTCTCTTAATCGCTCTGTAACGTTTCCAGGTTCCCTGCTCGTGAGCAGCCATGACAACATATGAGGCTATTTCTCTGTCTACATTGATGCCAAACCTTTCCCGTAATTTAATCTGCCATACCGGTATGAGGACCTCAGGGATGGTTTTCAACTCATAAGATCTTCTCTTTTCCTGTATTAATCTATCAAGACTTCTTCCCTTATCCCCTGTGGTCATTGTTTATAATAATCAAAATTAAGTTAAAAAGGTTTTCATTCGGAAATCGTTTATTCGAAAGGAAGAATTTACCGACTAAAAAAAATAATGAAAATGAGATACCAACTACTGGAAGGACAGAAGGCTTACCAGCAGTGCTTTTTCTGTGTGCAGTCTGTTCTCAGCTTGGTCAAAAACGACGCTTCTTACGCCATCAATGACGCCTGGGGTGACTTCAAGGTCCCGATGCGCAGGAAGACAGTGAAGGAAGACAGCATGATCTGAGGCCTGTTCCATGAGTTTATCATTGACCTGGTAACTATGGAATAACTTCTCCTTCTCCTGTCTTTTGCTTTCCTCCCCCATCGAGATCCAGACATCAGTGTAAACTGCATCCGCACCCTTTGCTGCCTTCAGCGGATCATTAAGTATTTCCACCTCTGAACCATGCTCAGAGGCTATCTCGAGAGCCTTCTCAACATATTCCTTCTTTGGCTCATAACCATGTGGGGTAGCTACCCTTATATTGACCCCTGTCAGTGCAGCTGCATAGAGCAGTGAATTCGCCACGTTGTTGCCGTCCCCCACATAAGTCAGGCTGAGTCCTTTCAGCTTGCCAAACTTCTCATATAGCGTCATGAAATCTGCAAGCATCTGTACCGGGTGCTCAGCATCATCCAGTGCATTAATGACCGGTATTGTTGCATTCCTGGCTAGTTCCACCATCTTGGAATGCTCGAACGCCCTGTAGGCTATAACGTCGACCAGCCTGGATAGTACCTTTGCAGTATCTGAAATCGTTTCGCCTCTGCCAAGCTGCATGTCATTTGGATTAAGATAAAGGGAATGCCCACCGATCTGTCTTATCGCTGCTTCAAACGAAACCCTAGTTCTAGTGCTGGGCTTTTCGAAGATCATGGCAAGGACCCTGTTTTTCGCTGAACTGACCTCTTCATATCTGCTTCTCTTGAGCTTAACTGACAGCGTTATAAGATCTTCAAAATCATCCTTCATATCCAGCACAGACAATATATCTCTTTTCACATGATCACCTCAGGAGTTTGGGGATATCAACCGGATACTCCGCAACGCTCACTCCACTCTCATTAAAGGCCTTGATCTTGGACTCTGCAGTGCCCGTGCCGTGCTCAACAATCGCACCAGCATGTCCCATTCTCTTCCCGGGAGGAGCACTTCTACCTGTGATATATGCCACAACCTTCTTCGTAATGTTTTTCTTTATGTATGCTGCAGCCAGTTCCTCGTTATTCCCCCCTATTTCACCCACAAGGACTATCTTATTCGTATCCTTGTCATCCTGGAACATCTTCAGGACATCTATATATGTGAGCCCGACGACTGGGTCACCTCCGAGTCCAATCACCGTACTTTCTCCAAATTCAGCATTTGTGAGCGATCCTACGATTTCATAGGTCAGAGTTCCACTTCTAGATGCTACTGCGACATCTCCCTTCTTGAATATATGATTTGGCATTATCCCTATCTTTGCATATCCCGGTCTTGTGATCCCAGGTCCGTTAGGTCCAAGCATAACTATATCCTTTCTTTTCGCTTCGTAAAGTATCTCCATCGTATCATGAAATGGAACGTGCTCAGTAAGGATGTACATCAATTTTATACCTGCGTCAATGGCTTCGAAGGCTGCGTCCCTCACATAAGGCGCAGCTACCGATATCATGGTCGCATTCGGCTTCACCGACATTGCATCGGCTACAGTCTCAAATATGGGAATTCCATTGACATTCTGTCCTTTCTTACCCGGGGAAGTACCGCCTACGACCTTTGTACCGAACTTAACCATCTCTCCTGAGTGAAATTTCCCCTGGTGTCCAGTTATGCCCTGCACTATAACTCTTGTATTCTCATCTACTAGCCCGCTCATTGTGAACCACCTCCAATCCTAACCACAGTTTCAATTGCGCTCATCATATCGGAGAATGCATCAATACCGTTGTCTTTGAGTATCTGCCTTCCCTCTACTTCGTGGATGCCGCTCAGCCTTACAACTATGTGCTGCTTGATGTTAAATTTCTTCTTTGCTTCAACAATACCGTTCGCAACGGTATCACATTTTGTCACTCCTCCGAATATGTTTACAAGGATAGCCTTTGGGTTGGCTTTAAGCACCAGATCAAAAGCTGTTACCACAATGTCCACCGAATCAGTACCACCAAGATCAAGGAAATTCCTCGGTTTTCCCTTATGAAGGGTCAGTGCATCAAGTGTTGCCATTGTGAGACCTGCACCGTTTGCAATCACGCCTATATGTCCATCCATCTCGACGAAGCTGTAGCCCTTGGACTGTGCTTCAAGTTCAAGTTTGGTTTTTTCAGGGTCAATAACATTAAATTCCTTGTGCCTGAAAAGTGAATCAGAATCGATCACAATCTTCGCATCTGCTGCTATTAATGCACCGTTGCCCGTGACAACAAGAGGATTTATCTCTGCAAGTTCACAATCATACTTGGCAAAAATCTTGTAAAGATTTGATACAATGGATCTGAATTGGCTTGAAATCTCAGGTGTTAGATTCATGAATGCGCTTGCTTCCCTTCCTATATAATCAGAATAACCCATCAATGGATCAATGAGCCGAAGAAAAATCTTGTCATGAGGGAGTGATTCTATCTCAACCCCGCCTTCTGTCGTTGCCATGAGCATGGGTTTCCTTTCGGTCCTGTTCAGTGATATACTGACATACATCTCTTTCTTGATATCAATCATGTCCTCGACAAGCAACTTTGTAACCTTCAGTCCTCTTATCTCAGAACCGAGCAACTCATGTACGCTCTTCTTCAACTCCTCGTCTGATTTCGCAAACTTTATCCCTCCAGATTTGCCTCTTCCTCCGAGAAGTATCTGAGACTTGACCACTACAGGCTTTACAAATTTCCTTACATCCTCAGGTTTTTCAACCAGATATCCATCCGGAACCGGAACACCATTCTGCCTGAAAATATCCTTCCCTAAATATTCATAAAGATTCAACTAGTCACCGCGCGGTTATATTTGGAAATAATAATAATGTTTGCAGTCTGATGAACAGATTCGAAGGTACGAAATAGCTTCCACATACAAGCTCTGTACAATGTTAAGGTTACTATTTCCATTAACCATCTTAACATATACCTTTAAAGGTGGAAGTTGAAATGTTTGACAGAAATCGTAAGTTGAACCAGTTTACCTCTTTCCTTCCTTCAAGAGATCCGAATAAAGAGTCATCGAAGCACGACAACCGTCGCCTACTGCAGTAGCGATCTGCGCTTCAGTACCTGTGACATCTCCGGATGCATATATTCCTTTCACGGAAGTCCTGCCCTTCAGGTCTACCTGTACATATCCCTTGTCATTCAACTTAACTCCAGAATCTTTAAGAAAACCCGTCTGAGGCAATAGCCCGACATATACAAATACGCCATCGGTCTCAATAGTATCCTCCTTCCCAGAATCCCTGTTTTTATACCGTACACCTGTAACCTTCTTTCCGTTTCCAAGGATTTCCAGAACCTGGTTGTTCATCAAATATGGGATCTTCCTACTTTTGATCGTATTAATGTATGCGTCTTCGCACATATATCTGGGCATGAATTCGAGGATGTTCATCTCCTTTGTGTATTCACTCATTGATATTGCTGCTATTGCTCCCGAATTACCGCCACCAATGACAACAACCTTTCTGTCCTTGAAAAGGTAGCCATCACAGGTAGAGCAATACGAAAGACCTTTTCCAAAATATTCCTTCTCTCCAGGAACGTTGAGATGCTTATGCGTGGTTCCCGTCGCCACAATCACAGCATACCCTGTATAATCCCCATTGTTCGTTTCGACCGTGAATTTATTCTGTGACTGTCTAATTCTGTAAACTTCAGTAAATTCCCTAATGGGAGCATATACAGCTGCATGGTTTGCGAATTCCCTTGCGAGATCAGTTCCAGGAATGGCCTTGAACCCAAGGTAGTTCTCAACAAGAGGTGCCTCTGCGGTGAGACCTCCGGGCACAGATTTATCAAGGATTACTGCTGAAAGGCCCGATCTTACCGCATAGATTGCCGCTGAAAAGCCAGATGCACCAGCGCCTATAATAATAACATCATAATCTTTGCGTGAATCTTCTTCTGTAGAATGGGTTAAGTTCAATTCCATATATAACAAAGGAGAATATCAAAAAAATATAAATTATTATGGTAATTAATAGGGAGGCATTCCGCCACCCATTCCACCCATTCCCCCCGCTCCGCCTGCACCAGGAGGGTTCTCGGACGCACTTGACTTCTTGGATGCTATGACATCATCTATCCTCAGTATCATGGTGGATACTTCAACTGCGGATTCCAGGGCGTGTTTCTTGACCCTTACGGGGTCGTATACTCCTGCCTTGGTCATGTCGCCAACAGAGTTATCAGTTATGCTTATTCCATAGCTGCTGTGACCTTTCTCATGTTCTGCCTTCAGCTTAATTAATGTGTTTATTGGGTCCATTCCGGCATTTTCTGCAAGTGTTCTGGGTATGATCTCAAGAGCTTTTGCAAAGGCTTCGATGGCGAGCTGCTCCCTTCCTCCGACAGAGTTTGCAAAATTCCTCAATTTCATTGAAAGTTCTGATTCGATAGCACCTCCGCCAGGCAGATAACTGCCATCTTCCTTCGTGATCGCAACCACTCTGATTGCATCATTGAGAGATCTTTCGATTTCCGACACAACATGGTCAGTTGCTCCTCTTATCAGAATGTTAACTGCCTTCGGGTTCGCACATCCAGTTATGAACGTCATCCTGTCGTCACCTATTTTTTTCTCCTCAACCTTTTCTGCGGAGCCGAGGACACTGCTGTTCAAATCGTCAAGGTTTGTCACTATCTTGGCACCTGTCGCCTTGGCAAGTTTCTCCATGTCACTCTTTTTTACTCTTCTCACAGCGTAAATTCCGTCCTTTGCCAGATAATGCTGTGCAAGATCGTCAATGCCTTTCTGGCAGAGAATGACATTCGCGCCGCTGTTTTTGATCTTTTCTACCATCTTCTTGAATGTGTCGGATTCCTGTCCAAGGAAGTCTTGGATTCTCGAAGGATCTGTGATCTGAACCTTGGCCTCGATCTCTGTTTTCTTTATCTCGAGGGCAGAGTCAATTAATCCTATCTTTGCGTCCTTAACTATGGATGGCATTTTTGCATGAACCTTTTCCTTGTCCACAATAAGTCCATTGATGAACTGAGTGTCGTTAACACCTCCTCCATTCTTCTTGTCAACTTTGATGTTTGAGGGGTCGACTACAACCTTCCCATTTCTTTCCTCTGCCACAGCGTTGACAGCCTTTACAACCAGATCTGAAAGGAAGTCATAAGAAGTACCTGTGTTCTTTCCTGCCAGTGCTGTTAGTGCGACATTCCTTAGAGTCTTGTCGTCTGATGATTTGAGTGCAATACTATCCAGGAGTTTCTTCGTCTCGTTCATGGCCAGTCTGTAACCGTTAGCAATAACTGTAGAATGGACCCCCTGTTCGAGTAAAACCTCTGCCTGCTTAAGGAATTCCCCAGCAAGTATAACCGCTGATGTCGTACCGTCGCCAACGGACGAATCCTGCGACTTTGCAACCTCAACTATCATCTTAGCCGTTGGGTGGTCAACATCCATTTCCTTCAGTATTGTAGCTCCATCATTGGATATTACAATATCACCAATGGAGTCGACGAGCATTTTGTCCATTCCCTTTGGGCCAAGCGTAGTTCTGACCGCGTCAGCAATGGCCTTAGCGGCCTCTATGTTCGCTTTCTGGGCATTTTTGCCCTGTTCCCTACTTGTGCCCTCTTTAAGAATTAGTATTGGCATCTGTCCTGACATCATTTCATTTACACCTCTACTTTGGTGAGTAAATATGTTCTTCTATATAAATATTGTTTGCCTTGGAAGTGTGTTGCATAATTCCCATGTATGTTGAAATACAGGATGCTATTAGTTTGTATGACACCAAGGCTGATCATGGCAATAGTGAGCAGAAGCACAAAAAGATATTGTGCTGGTTCTAGGAGAAGGTATGAGAGGTACAACAGATCACTTGTGAGCATAATTGAAGATCTGATGGATCAATCATTCTTCATGGACTGTAAAACACCGGAATGTGGAGACATATTTTTCAGGCCTTAAGAGAATAATTGGTGAAATAATAAAGGCAGTTAAACCTGAATATATCGTTCAGGAGATAGCACTGAAGGTTCAGTATTACAACATTATGAAAGGAATGACACATGCATATTGAGTTGTGAAACACAGTTTTGTCCTGGCATACAACAAGTCCACCACTGTAATCATATGAAAAATAAGAAAATGCCAAATGTAATGAAAACATCATATTGACAAATTAATGTGAATTTTCTCAAAGAAAATAAATATATTAACCATTCATTACTCTTTCAATGTTAATAAACGAAGTAAATTTGTTCCTAGACAAGCGTGGGAGAATCTCATTTAATTTTGAAATAGACAATCAGCCTATCTGGAATGCGGCCAACCTGACATCAGTCGCTAAGATCAGAATAACAGGAAAAGGTGGCTTCATAATTGTAAACAATAAATCTGATGTTTCAAATCAGGATGTAATCACAGAATTTCAGAGAAGAAATGCTATACACATAGGTGATTCATGGTCCCTCAATCTTGATATCTCGAAAACAACGCTTCTTTCATTTTTCATAGATTTAATATCAATCCCGTCAGTTGTGGTGGATTCAATCATTATCAAAGGTACAAAATTCCTGGTTGATTTCAGATATCATCATAACGATCATCCTGCCATCTCTGTGCTAGCAGCCAACCATATCGACAAGCTGAAGGATTTCGCGTTTCCCTTTTTAGGGAATTCAGGTGGCCTCATTCAGAGTTTGAAGGAGTTAAATGAGGAGGTACCAATGCAGTATATGGAGGTTGAGTCTGTGGTTCCGCCTAACCTAATGGAGATAAGCAAGGATCCTGTGATAGCAACATTTGGAAATAACTGGCTCCGGGAGATTAAATATCTTCAGGATGAGAAATCTTACGCGGTCTATTACGAGAGGAACCAGCTTCTGAAGGAAGGTATGAATACAACGGAAATTTCAAGGAGCGAAAAGATATATGAGACAACGTTCACCAATCCAGTTATTACGTTCTTGTACAACAAGTGTTCTGAAAGATCCATAGCTCCCCTTGGAATGGGCCAGAAACTTTTTGGCAGGACGTTCAGCTATTATATGATAGTTCCGAGGATGCATCTCGAGGGATTCTCAAAAATACTGTTGGAAGCTTTCTCATCCATGAAAGATTGGAAAATGAATCTTGCATATAGTATGCGAATAGATAGACTGTAAAATTATTATTTCAATCCGACCTCATCCATTTTTTTCTCCTTTTTCTTCTCAGCTGAGAATCTCCCCAGCGGATATTCACCGATATCAGCGAACTTTATGATCTTTCCCAGGACAGGATGAATTTTCATTATTTCTGCGTACATTTCAAGTGCCAGTTTCCTGATTTCCGGGTGAGCGGAGCTGCCAGATCTGAGTTCAATAAAATAACTCAGTTCCTCCAGATTCAGTTTGACGATGAAATTCTGGTAAAAAGAGAAAGGTACAGCGTATTGAGCTATTTTTTCGCCAGAACTTTCATGAATCTTTTCCCAGAGTTCAGATGCGGCTTTCATCTTTACCTTGTACTCATCAAGTAACTCAGGGAACTCATGAAGTAATTCGGGTATATAATATCCAGAAACCGGAGTTACATCCCTCTTAATCAGGGTGAGCAGCCTGTGTCTCTGGAATTCCCTGAATGTCCCCAACGTGCATGTGATCTGAAACATGTATTCTGGAATCTCGAAGAATCTTCCAGCTTTTTCTCTCCTGTTCTTGCGCAGATCGGCCGTTCTATAAATATAATCAGTAACATAAGATCTTTCTGCGTTAATGTCTGTTTTGCTGTCAATAGATCCCATTTCATCAAATCTTAAAGCACAGTACAATCTGTGGATTTCGTCATCTTCGCTTCTATTATCGATTATCTTTGCACTGGTTCCAGTCTCATAATAAGTATAGGATCGGATGCGTTCACTCCGTTCGCTCAGGAACTCAGTCATTCTTCTTCCATAAGAATTGACTGCACTGTCTAGAAGGTTCGGAAATTCCTTCACAAGTTCTCCGTAAAGTTCTTCTGATACTTTCTGAAATTCGTTCAATCCCACAGTCCTCAGTTTTTGTATCAAGTAGATATAAGATCTGGCGTTTCCTGAAACACCAAGATTCGTGATAGTGCTCATAGGAAGGCAGGATCTGGCCTCATCCAGAGCTCTCGCTCGTACAGATCTGTTGTATATGTTTCTGGCTGATCTGATGCTCCTTTCGTCCTTAATGTCTGCAAACTGAACATCTTCCTGAGATTTTCCATCCTTGAACGTGAAGTTATTGATAGGATAATGAGATCGGTAATATTCCTCTGAAACAGAGAGAACTTTTTCATACAGGTCAAAGAGTTCAGAGCATACCTGATCATATTCTGCAACTAATTTTTCAGGTATTCCAGCATCCTTCGCATGTAGGAACATCCCCTGGGACTTTTCATACTTCACGTATCTGGATGACTTCTCAAGAAACGAGAGACCGATTCTGTTCCCCTCAATGTACCAGGTTACGAGATTTGAAATGTTCTGCATTCCAATCTGAGCCGTGACGAGTTCAGAAACCGATTCATCTCCATATTCAAGGAAAACCTTCCTGTAGAATTCTTCACCCCTTGTGGTGTCGTTGAGAAACTCCTTTCTGTAGACATTTCGGATGTCAAGCTCAGAAGTCCTGCTGTATCTTGACATCAGAGCCCCCCTGTCAATCATCTTTTCCAGCTTAATCACAAATATATTTTTATCTTCGTTCGAAAACGCCGTCATTCAACCATCAGTCCTTATCGATCATGATAACCTTGTGTAAGAATAATAGTTGTGATTCATCTGGATATACTTCTTTGACTGATGAGATAAGTTTTCCTGTAATTTCGGTAGTAGATCGACCTGGCAAAATTCATTGAGAACGCCGAGATCAGGGAAATGAGGGCCCAGGAAAGAGAAGCGTCGTTGCCAAGTTTCCTGTGGTAATTTATCAACTTAAAAAAATCATGAAAACCAATCCTCTTTCCCGGGGTAAAGAATCTAGCTAAAATATCAGCATGAAACAGGCCGTAGGAGAGAATTAGTTTCATTCCTTGGTTGTTGGATGATTCAACGATCTTCCTCATAGTCTCGACAGACTTATTATAGAATGAAGATTTATTTATTAGGAAGTCTTTCTTAGAGAGTTTGACAGTGGTCAAACTTTCATGAATCCTGTAGCAGGTCAGTTTATCGTGCAAGATGGCAACTGTTTTACCACGAATAAGAGACATATAGAATAGGAATTTGTCAACGCTTCTCTCAATATCCCACAGATCGCCCTCGAAGCTTCTGAAAACATCATTCCTGAATGACATACAGCTAATATACCAATCTCCCCTGTATGTAAGAGCTTTACCAAATTCTCTCGGTGTTGAATTACTGCTCAGGTAAAGATCTTCCTCAAAGGAGACGACTGCCTTCGTACTTATGGGGTTTCCGTAATCATCAATGGCTGAGTTATTATCATGGACCATTGACACATCCTGTCTGGAAGTGAAGATCTCAGCTACTTTGGAAATTTTATTCTTTAAAAAAAGATCATCGTCGTCCAGGAAGAATATCAGTTCTCCATGGCTTGATCTTGCTCCGGTCACCATCTTTCTTGCAATGAATTTCTCTTCAGTAAGAATTGAGGTTATTCCTTTCTGTTTAAGATACTCATCTATATGTTCATCCTGGAAATTCTTCACAACTATGATCTCCAGATTCCCCCTGCCTATGTCCTGGGCTAGAACAGACTCCACTGCCTTCAGGACATACTGCTTTCTGTCGTGGGCTGAGATAATAACAGATATCAGAGGCATTCAGAAAGGATATGGGAATAAGTAAATTAGTTTATGTTTTCGATTAA
>JBBYJL010000017.1:0-22975 GCA_043196285.1 Thermoplasmataceae archaeon
ATCGAGATAGGAATGGATGCTAGATTGATCTGAATGGAAGATTATGTCATCTTGCGTTATTACATCAAGGTCAACACGATTTTCCCTGAATGCGTTATCGATGAAGGGCTTCAATTCATTCGCGCCTACATCCAGCGAGACCCATATGCACATTGTTGTAAGCTGAGTATTAGCACGATTTAGTATTCCCTCCTTCAAGAATTCCACTAGAACTGGTTTTGAGACTATGCCTCTTACAGTCATTAGTCCATAAGCCTCAATAATGTCGGAAAGCAGAAACTTATGAAGAGATCCGTTGGTAAGGCGTGCTTTAACCTTGGAAATATCTTCGGGCAGTAAATCCGAAAGGATGGAGAGAGTAAATTGCTCAAAAACATCAATCAGGAAATCGTAAGAGTCCGACATGTAAGGCAAAATCTCATCAAGCAAGTCTCTCCTCTTTAGAGAGGCCAGGATACCAATAGCTATGACAGGTACTATCCTGTCGTCAAATAAATCCGAAAACCAATAGGAATCGTCCTGGATATATTTGAGAAGGTAATCAGCTTGGGAAGGTCCCCGATGTATTAGCTCCATTATGTCTTCAAAAGGCGCATTAGCACCTCTTAGAACGACATAATCAGCCAAGTCTTCGTAGGACATTGCATAATATTTCTCTTGAGATGTCATTAGCTAGGCCCGCATCGAGTGCAGATATGATAAAGTTTCTTCAAGATAGATGGCCAGAGGAACTGTGCATCTCTCAGTTATCATAGATCATTCAAGTGTCGGGAATATTTTCTATAGCGCAGACTTGAAAGACCACGCAAAACCACTCTCAGAAGATGATAGATAACCTTGGGAATCTATCTTCGATCAATGAATACGACTTCCACCTGCAGATTTTAACTACTTGAATATCTGTATATAGCGATCAGATTCTAAAAGTGAAAAAAGTCCTAATAGACGAAGTGAATTTAGAAACCTCACCCTTTGGAATCAAAAAATATCATATTTGGATTGCAGATATTATAAGCAAAAATTCTAATATTATATAATTATTGCATCAAAAATATGCTGAGCCCTCAATCCACCAATGGAACTAATCTGCTTAGAGTGAATAATTCTAAACGGGATATGGAGGAAGAAGACCAACCTGTTTTTACTGACACCAAAAAAATCTCTATAATCATACCTGCGTACAACGAGGAAAATCGGATCGGTCAAACTATTAAAGATTTAGAAGCGAATATTCCATTTTTATCTGAAGTTCTTGTGATATTTGATGGGAAAGATCGCACTCCTGAAGTTGCCATGGGGTCTGGAAAAAAGGTTAAAGTTTTAAGTTACAACAATAGGCTCGGTCATGGGGGTGCAGTATTTGAAGGTATTAAACAAGCCAAGGGAGATATAATATGTTTTATAGATGCTGATGGTTCCTCTCCGGCTTTTGAGGTTAATAGAGTTTGTTCTCTTGTAAATGATATTACACCTGCAGTTTTTGGCTCTCGCTGGTCGGTAGGCTCCAAAATTATACAAAGAGAAAGCTTGAGAAACATTGTAGGCGGTCGTGTTTATCATTATATGGCTTTTGCGATATTAGGTGTCAAAGTCAAAGATTCATTTTGTGGATTAAAAGCTTTCAAAAAAGATGTTGCGCTTGAGCTAGCGAAGCGAATTACGCTAACAGACAGGACTTTCAATATTGCGATCGCTTACAACTTGAAATTAATGGGATGCGAACCATTAGAAATTGGTATTGAATGGTCACATAAACAAGGTACTCAGTTGCCTGTTGGAATTAAAGTCATAGCTATAATGTTTCTAACGCTTCTTGGTTTACGAGTTGCGCATAGTACCAAAATTAAAAGACTTAAATTTATTATAATTGGCATTAGAAATAAAATACGTTTTTACTAAGTAGCATTTGATAGCATAAATCATTTGCTGTAATTTCAAGAATATCCTATACGTTCATAATCTACTTCCACGCCCGTATACTTTCATCCAGGTATACATTCCTCGTTTATGTCCACTGATATTGTATATTCTTTTTAGCCAGTTCTGATTTCATAAACCTGTCTATCGTTCATTTCAGTAACTATGTCCAGTAACAGTTCTCGCGGCTGGTGATTTATGGCTTATTTTTCGATAAGTTATCAAACCGGAATGTTCATTAACATAGTTACTGGACAGTATGCATGTCATTCGAGAGAACCGTAACCAGTCGTGGCGGGAAGTACAGACAAATTGTTGAATCCAGGTGGGACAAGGAGAAAAAGTAATCACGGATACACGTGATCAGGTATCTCGGAAGTGTTGTGGAAACGGAGAGAAAAGAGAAAGTTATTGCACCGGAATCAAGATTTGAAAGCATAGACATGGCGTATCCCTCGGAAAGATCGCACTGTTCTGGAGGATCGCAGAATCGTTCCATGTGAAGGAATGCATCTTGGATTCCATAGGGGAAGAAAAGGCAATGGCAATCCTCATACTGGCTATGAACCAGCTCACCGGCAGAAAATCACTGACAAAGATAGGCGATTGGTTTCGGCAGTCACCGCTTCACAGGTGGATTCCACTGGAACCGGAGAAACTGACAAAGGATTATTTTCTCTGCACTGGATGCAGTATCCTTCCGGAATAACGGAGAGGAAGAATCATATTCCACGAGCATACAGGACAGTCTTTCCGCGGCATGGAAAGACATAATCGGATCCGACCATCCGAGATACTTCTTCTACCAGGATATCATGAGGATAAGGTGGAATGGCCATGAGAATGAAATTGCCGAAAAGGGATACGGTGCTTAGACAGGAAAACCACACATAGGATTTGGTCTTCTCGTATCCAGGGATCATTACATGCCTCTTTCAGAATATCCCGTCAGTGGATTGAACCCGGACAAGGTAACGGTTAGGGAAACCATAGACAACCTTTCCAGCAAGAATCTGAAAAAGATCACGCTGGTCTGGGATCGTGGCTTTGTAAGCAGGACAAATATAGATTATGCGCTGAAACAGAAATATCATGTGCTTTCCGGCGGACCTCATACATCATCCGACGTTATTGCATGGATCTCGAAATACGAGAATTCCATGATAGAAAAGTGAGAAAACATAATGGAGATGCCGGAAGAACTAGGGATATATTTCAAGGATGAAACCGGAACTTTATTCGGTCACACATGCAGGATCGTGATTATCAGTGATCCGGAGAAAAGGGATCTTGCCATCCAGCGGCTTGAATCGGCAACAACATGAAAGATCATATCGGAGATGAAAGGATCCCTTTCTCCAATAGTAAAGCCTGCCAGGGGCTGACGAGGCTACGAGATCGATTCCCAGGAGGAGGCAAAGGCCAGAAAACTTGACGGCAGATCGTTTCTCTTCTGCACCGATATATCCATGTCGGGAAAGGACATTGTCAAAACATACTACCAGAAGGATCGTGTGGAAAAGGCATTCAGGCACCTGAAGGGAGATGCATCTCTTTCTCCCGTAAGATATCAGCTTCCGGGAAGGGTGGAGGCGTATCTCTCTGTTGTGAATTTCATCGCATATGAGATCATGTCGGCAGTTATGTGGAAGATCGATTTCCATAACATGAGGATAAGCTACGAGTATCTGGTGGATAAATTGTCCGGGATAAGTGAGGTCGTGTTGGTCAGGAAGGGCAGGCAAATATACCGGTGGACAACTGTTTCCCAGGAGATCGAGAAACTCATAAAACCCTTTGATATTATGTCCCTTCAAACATAGTTACTGAAACTACCGGTAGACAGGTATTACACATCTGCATTGAAGCTTGTACAGACACTGAAGAGGGATTATGATCTCAAGAGACTGGAATACAGGATCAAGACATATTCAAGGTTCAGACTGATGATTGTGGATGAGATGAACAATTCAGCCTATCTTCTTGACCTCGACTGGAATACCACGATCCTCACCTATCTTCTTTGCTATCTCCCTGATCCTTGGATCCATATATACAGTAATAACGTATACACTAATATAAAGAATTCTATCAACAAAACCGGAAAATATTGAATACCGGAATGACCTTTAGAATTATACCCTAGAAAATAGAGGAGTTAAGATGAAAAGTTATATGGGGTGGATCAATTTTATCCCGGCGATTTTGCACCAATCTTGACGGGCGTTTACATTCACATGTTCATGTCTCTGCTTGCCTATCTTTTCCTTTCATTAATATACAACGAGGTACACAGGGCAAAGGAGAGCATATCCCTTCCATCAACTGTGGATATTATGAAAGACATAATTGTTGTCTATGCTGCCAATGGAAAAAGGTCATGGGAAGATTGGATTTCAAGTCGGAAATAGGAAGGGAGGTGGGAAGTATCATGAAACTTGATCAGCTAATGAAAGGGTAGTGCACCCATAGTGATGGTTCGAGAAAACAGGCTGAAAATCATATTGGGCGTTCTACAAAAATAAAATAGCTGTAAAGTCACGAAATATCTGTATATATGGTTTACATAATATAAAATTTGTTTAAGATAATGTGCCTATATTAATGGTATCAAACATCATTAGGGGACGTTTAGTTTTACTATTTAGAATGTTCCATTTGTAATTTTTTATGAATCGTGTAAGTTCGTGCGATTTGGGCCAACAGCTTACTTATAAGAAACAAAGACCTGGAGAAAAGCAAGTTCTTTTCTAAACTCAACAAACTAACATAACTCATATCAGGATGGATAACAGAAAGGGGCTCTTTACGCTTAAAAGCTTTTAATTTATTGATAAAATTGTCATAATTTTGATCCTTCAGATAAATCATCATGTTCTGTTTATACCAAGGTAATATCTCTTTGTCATTCCATATATATGGTCTTATATCGATATATTTGAATCCATATTTTCTGAACTCTTTCGCCCAGAATGATGGCCACTGCTCATTCACATGGTGAGTTCCTCCTTGCCCAGGGACAGCAGCAGAGAATAAAATGACATCGCTTAACGAGGTAAGTTCTCTTAATAATAATTCACCTGTTTCCCAATTTAAGTGCTCCAAAACTTCCAAACAAATGCACAAATCAAATTTTCTTTCAATCGTAAATGGCTTTGTCAAATCAATTCTAAGGTAATTCCTCTTTGGTATTACTATATCTTTATCAGGTATCCATGGGCCATCTATACCCATAACATCTTTAACGTCTCGTTTCATGAGTTCCAATAAAAATATACCTCCAGAAGCTCCTACGTCAATTACACTTGAAGGGTGGTATAAAGATAGAACAAAAGAAATTATTCGCTCAGCAGAGATAGTATTAGTTCTCATATTCACTTTATAAAAATTTCTAGAATACATTTGGTCAGGTCCCCTAATTGGAGATAATATTGTCCTATAATGAATTGTTCATCTCATCTTTGGACAATTTGGAAAATTAATTATGATACATTTTGCTCCAAGCCTTATATATGGCAGAACCGAAGAGATTTTACAAACCGGAGGAAAAGCTTAGAATCGTCCTGGAAGGGTTGAGCGGTACCATTCAGATATCTGAACTGTGCAGGAAATATGATATAAAACCTGCAAGATTCTGCCATTGGAAGGAGAAGCTTCTTCAGTCTTCGCAGATATTCGATGACCGCGGAGGGAAGCCGAACATAGATGAGAAGATCCGGTCAAAGGATGAGGAGATCGCGAGACTCAAGGATGTCATTGCAGAGATCACACAGGAAAACCTTGCACTTAAAAAAAAGATTGGGAGTTACGGGGGGAGGACATGAGATACTTTATTTCAGAGATTCTTGAGACCGTAAATACAGCAGTTCAGATAGAATACCCGATCAGGAAGATCCTTGCAATACTGGGAATAGCGTCCTCTTCATACTATTCATGGCTTAAACCCAGCACAATGGATGGAAGATTCAACCCTTTTGCCCTGAGGGACGAGGAATGGTTGATAGTCGGTTTCAAGATGAAGCATCCAAATCTCGGATTTCGAGAACTCGCATATACTATGATAGACGAGGATATAGCGTATGTTTCTCCAAGCACAGTGTACGCAGTTCTGAGAAGGCATGGCCTTGTAACAACGAGGAAGGAGAAGATATTCCTGTCGAAGGAGAGATATCGCCCCATAAGGCCTGATGAAATCTGGCAATGCGATATCATGTATGTGAAGGTGAAAGGCAGGTTCTTCTACCTGATTGTGTTCATAGATGTGTTTTCTAGGTTCATAACACACCATGCACTGCTGAGATCGATGGATGCAGATTCAGCTGGCCTGGAAGCACAGAAAGCCATCGAAACACTGAGAAAGGATTCTCTGGCAGAACCTGTTATCCAGACAGATAACGGATCCTCGTTCATAGGTTATGATTTCAGGATAGTAATGAGGCAGAATGGTCTCACGCTAAAACGGATACATCCTCACACCCCAGAGCAAAACGGCATTGTAGAAAGAGCCAACAAAACATTAAGAGACATGATTGATTCAAGTGTTGTTATGAATTACTAGGATGCCTGCAGCACAATTGCAGGCATAGTGCAGTTCTACAATAACGAGAGGAGGCATTCATCACTGCAATATCTTACACCAGCACAGTATTATAGAGGGAATCCAGATGAATTCCTGAAAACAAGAAAGATCAAGATGGAGATGGCAAGAATGATAAGGAAGGAGAGGAATATGAAAGAAAGAAAAGGAGGAGAAGTGGCGGGGGCATCTCATAATTATTTCTCTATTTTGTCCAGAAATGAGAAAAACAGTACATTTTCAGCTTCTCATTCTCCTTCATCAGTTTCCTGACTCCAGGCTCCATTCTCCTGTAATGTGGTTTGAGACCATCTAATCCGAAAGTATCATATGACTCCTTCCACTAGTAATACATACCGGGATCTACGGAATATTTCTGGCATGTCTCAACTATATTGTTGTTCTCCTTGACCTCCTTTATGATCGCAAGTTTTTCTTCCGCTTTCCGTCTTCGTCGTTCTGTCATTTTTTCCCCCAAGCCCCTTTCAATTCATCTCTTAATATATATCTAACCTTATAGCTTACTTTCCGCATGAATCTGGAACAATATTCCCGAATTTTCAAACGCCCGGAATCCCATTCCAGTCCTTCTGATATTCACTGATTGGAACACCCGCCAGTCTCAGCAGATCTTCCTGCCTCTGTGTGAGCTTTGGCAGGAATTTCTTTACAATCTTCCCGCCTGACTCAATCCAGTTCATCTGCACCATGGAGAAATCACCCAGGACACGATCTGTGGTTGGGGATTCGCATGAACGGTATTCCAAGTATATCCGTATAGATCCCTTCCTCTCTTTCTTCATGCCATTCCTTACCTCACGCTCAATCAGGCTCTCTATCAGCAGGGCAAGGAAATAGACAAACAGGAGACCCCCAATCCGATCAACGTTCTTCAGCATAACAGGCGCAACCGCATATACGGATTTGATCTGTTCATGCCTCTTCTCCGCGTATGGCTGGTACTTGTACATTGCAAGGATCTCCTTCATGGACGGTTTCCTGTCGTTTGTTATGAGGGGAAATATGCCGTCACAGGCTTCGTCGAATTCTATGTTATCTGCCATGGGCTTCCATTCAACATGGAAATGCTTCTTCGTGATAACCCGGTATTCTGTTGATTTCGACGGCCTTCCCCTGGATAGCTGCTTCACCGTCTTGGTGATGCTTTCAGTGATGCTGAAACCGACCCATCTTGAACTCTTTCCTGTTGCATCTCTTGCCACTTTATCCACATCATCCCTGGTGTGGAGCCTGCGTTTCTTTGATCTGAGCTTCGTTTCCAGTCGTTCAAGATTCAGGATGGACGCATTCATCATTCCATTCCTGATATCCCTGTCATGCCTGGATTTCTGTGAACTCCATGCCCATATGATACGGAAACCATCCGATGACTGTATGGGCGATTCCATGAGCTTCCATACCTGCCCCTTCTCGTCCTTTCTTCTATGCACTGTGGCCTCCCATGGATCCGGATGAACCTATCATGCTTTTCATCAATGTACCTCATGTTTTCATCGGTGCATAGCTTCGAATCTGCAACATACATGAAATCAGGTCTTCCCGTAAGCTTCCTGATGGAATCCCATGTTTCGATGTGTGTTGGTGAATCGTTGGTATTGCCATCAACAACACTGTAATGTACGGGAACTGCACCATCTGCAGTGACTGTGAGGATCCACACAAGCTGCTTCAGATCCTTCCTGTGATCCTTGCTGCGGCCGAATGTAAGGTTAACGGCCCTCTTCATCCTCGTGTCCTTTCCTGTAGCGGTACGGTATAAACCGCTCAATGCCACGGAAGTCGAATCGTTGTGGAACCTCTTCATGGAGAGATCGAATTCCCTTACAGCATGAACAACTACGTCTGTGAGGAGGGGGGATCGATCCGCATCAAAAAGCCTTTCCAGCGACCTTCCTATGCGGTCATCGTTGATGTGCATGGCATCATCGCCGGATATGCCAAGCAGTTCAGCGGGGAATCCGGATATCCATTCCCCAATGCCAAACATGGGTTCCCTTGATACGAGTATGTTCCTTATAAGTATACCAATGCACTGGGAGGTATCCGGATCATTTTCCACAGGGAGACGGTTTTTCAGAATATCATCCAGATGCAACTTTCCGATGAAGTGATTGATCGCCGGAAGTGCCCCTATGTTCCTTGTGTGAAGCTGCAGATCATCGATATCCACGATAAGGGTAACACCAAAGAGCTTATTAATATATGGGCATTACTGCCCATATGGATGTCACAATCCTGATATTTCATCTGCCGAAGGGAATGAAGAACAGTGATCTCGGAAAGTTCGTGAAGAGATTCTATGGACAGGAGACAAGTACACAGAGTGGAAAGTACAGGTACAGGAGGAAGGGATTGCTTGATCAGATCCCGCATCGTAAACTCTTGAGAGGTGTAATAATTATCAGGAAGAGTGACCTGGAAAATGTCATGAAATTATTGGTCGAGTGGAATGCAGTGGTGGATCAGAGAATAATTGAACCAACTGAGGAGGATTTAAAAATGCTCCAGGAGACAGGGAAATAGGTATTCAGGGAACTGATGGATAATTCGAAGATAAGTCATTCAACTCATGCGGAAAGTAAGCTATAGAACAACTTTGTCTGACTATTTAAGGGGGCAGACTAGTTTCATTAAGGGAACTCTTTGAAATAAACCAAAATTTTCCTTATAGTTTAAGAAATATTATGGTATCACCGGTTATGAGGTTAGCTTATGTTGGTGATTTCTTTAATCATGGAGGGCTATTATATACCTCCGGAACGCCCATATTAATTCTTTTATCTCTTTTTAAAGATATAGATTTGATCGACGTTTTCTGCCCTGAAGAAAACGACAAGATTGAAGAATTTGAGCTTCCATCAAAGGTGGTACTACGGGAATTTTATAGATATGATGATTTGAAATCGATCCTTCGACTTTTAAAGGTACCATGGAAGAATTATGATACCGTCATATTCAATATGCTACCTACTGGATTTGGCAATCGAACCATGGCAAACGCAATCGCCCTTTTCGTACCAATATTATTGGTGAAATTCCTCAGACAAAAAAATATTAGGGTAATATACCATAATTCAGTATTCACTAACGATGTTGGAAAACTAGGTTACGATACTGCATTCGACAAAATTCGTTCGTTTTTTCTTGGAATTGTTGAAAAGATTTTATTCAAGAATCTAGAGACATTTGTGCTACTTGATCTTTATAAGGAAAGAATCGATAAATCCATAGGGGAAAACAGAGTTCATGTATTAAAGTCCAGGTATCTTGAGGCCATTACCTCCATATATATTAATGAGGCAATGAATTTAGAATATCTGAGGATTGAGAAATCAGATATCCCAACGATACTTATGCATGGTTCATGGGGGCCGCAGAAAAATATTGCGTTAAGCTTGTCTAAGCTAAAGAAACTGAAAGAAGATGGTGCAAAATTTAAACTAACTATCTCCGGGGGTCTTAATCATCATTTTCCAGAGTATAAAAGAATATTTAATGAGCTTCTTCATTCTTATTCTGATATTGTTGATGAATATCTCGGGCCTGTTGCAGAAAGAGATATTATGAAGATTTTTTTAAATGCAAATCTATTGCTACTACCTTACAATACACCAGGAGGACATTCTGGCGTTTTAGAACAGGCGATATTTTTTGAGGTGCCCACGATTTCCATTGATTTTCCAGAGTACAGAGAACAGACATCAGAAGTTTCAAACGTAAAATTGGCAAATACTGATAATTTCTCTTCTGTACTAGCAACATATTTAAAATCTCTAGAAAATAGACAAAAAATTAATATAAGAGATAAAATAATTATTGCCCGTGCAAATGTTAGAGAGTTAATAGATATGGGAATGGAGGGGTAAGTTAAATTGCAAAAAGCTGGCTTGCGTATCTTAATTTATTCCGATCATTTTTACCCTTCTTTAGGTGGAAGTGAAAACTACGCTCTAGATCTTGCTAGCGAGTTGACTAGGCAAGGTCATAGTGTAGGTGTCGTAACTGCTGAAAAGAAATCTGTTGCAGATTCGTTTCCGTTTCAAATATTCCGGTTTAGGAAACCATTCTCACCACACAGGATAAATCTCAATTTCCTTGAAATCCCCTGGATTGTTAAGCAATTCCGCCCTGACATCCTACAGATTAATTACCAGACGGGTGGAGAAAATCTTTTAATTCCTTTGCTGAAGATAATGGGGATCCCATTCATTATAACATACCATGCTGATCATGTTGTAACTCTTGGAAGAATGATAGATGAAATGCAGCTTGTATCGACGTTCAGGTGTGCCAATATGATCATGGTGCAATCTGAAAGAGATAAAACTAAATTCAAAATGAGAGGTATTCCTGAAGAAAGATTAAGGTTGATACGCTTCAATGGTATCGACACAGAAAAATACAAATGTGTATCTAGAGGTGCGTTTGATAATGATAGAATGAAGCTTTTGTGCATCGCGCGATTGGACGATTCCCATAAATACAAAGGTGTGCAAAAACTTATTCAGAGTCTGAGGGAATATAGGGATCATGAACTATCTTCTAAACTATCTTTGACCATAATTGGTGACGGGAACTTAAGAAAGTTCTATGAAGATGAATGTAAAACATCTAAACTTAATAATGTTAAATTCAGGGGCGATGTAAACTTTAAAGATCTTCTTGGCCAACTTTGTGATGTAAACTTTCTCATTCTTCCTTCGATAAACAAGGCAGAGGGCTTTGGAAGGGTTGCCCTCGAGGCATTGAGCTGTGGAACGCCCGTCATCGTTTCAAAATATGCAGGAATAGCGGAACTGATAAGAAAATACAATGCGGGAATAGTTTATGATCCCGGAGATTTCAAGGGACTTATTGTCGCGCTAACACCATTTCTGTGTCGTCTCGAGGAACTTCAACAACTGGCCGAAAATGGTAAAAGATTAATATCGGAGGAACAACTATCTCTTTCTTCAACCATAAAAAAAACAACTCACGTATATCACAAATCATTGGAGAACAAATAGCTATGAGTCAATAGGAGATCCATTAATTTATTGACTAGAGGGGTGTACTGGTCCCTTAAATGATTGGACAATATTTGCTTATGTCTCTATAAATATATTAGAACCATTATGGAAAGGGGGTTTGGGGGAAACAATGTCTGAACGGAAACACTGGAAGGCAGAAGAGAAACTAGCCCTTATCAACGAGAACAAGGATAAGGGTCATGTTGTTGAGACATGCAGGAAATACGGAGCAGATCCCACCATGTTCTATCGCTGGAAAGAATCATACGAGACCTTCGGCATGGAAGGCCTCTGATCCTGTCAAGATCAATAGAGCCAGGTCTCCGCAAACTGAAGAAGGAGAATGAGAGGTTAAAGAATGTAAACGCCGGTCAAGATTGGTGCAAAATCGCCGGTATAAAATTGATCCAACCCATATAACTTTTCACTCATTCTTTTCACCTTTTCTTTCCGTTGGCAATGCATTCTTTCTCCTATCCTTCAGCCTGTATGATTTTCCCCCTGATGTTTATGACAACGCAGTGATGCAGTATTCTATTCAGTACTGCAGATGCCATCACCGTATCCCCTAAGACCTCACCCCATTCACTGAAAGACTTGTTGCTTGTGTATATAGTGGATCTTTTCTCATACCTGGAGGAAACGAACTGGAAGAACAGGTTGGATTCCTCCCTGCTGAGAGGAAGATATCCGATCTCGTCAACGATCATCAGCCTGAACCTGGAATATGTTTTAATGCGATATTCCAGTCTCTTGAGATCGTAATCCCTCTTCAGTGTCTGTACAAGCTTCAGCGCCGATATGTAATATACAGGTATATCGGACATGACAGCTCTCATTCCCAGTGCGACCGAAAGATGCGTCTTCCCGACGCCTGGAGGTCCCAGGAAGACAACGTTCTCGTTGTTGTGTATATACCGCATAGTCATGAGATCATCCATCACCGATCGATCAATGGAAGGCTGGAATGAGAAATCGAAATCGTCTATTGTTTTTCGGAAGGGAAAACCCGACCAGTTCAGCATGTTCTCTGTCTTCTTTGAAAGCTTGTGCCTGAGCTCTTCAGAGAGAAGATTATCCAGTATGTCCATGACTGGCTTGTCATGTGATGTTTCAAGATATGAATCAATGATGCTCTCCATCGTGGTCATGCCAAGTTTCGAAAGATATTCATGCACTCTTTCGTACGAATCCATCAGATCATATCCTCGTATCTCTTCAGATCTCTTGTCTCAACAACCTGTGAAAACACAGCAGCATTCTCCTCCCGTATTGCTTTGAGAAGACCCTCGAAATGCTCCTTCTTCCTGGATATCCTACCGCTTTCAGAAAGAATGGAATAACCTGCAATTGTGATAGAATCCACTTCTATTCTGATGGAAGAGGATTCCTCAATTACCCTGCATTCCCTGCCCGCAAATTTCCATGGAATGGAATACCTGTTACCCTTGTACGAAACATAGCAATCCCTTGATATCTTTCTTGTGTTCTCCTGCCTGGTAATATATGCAGGCACAGATGTCAGTGGGTTCAGCTTTTCATCCTTCAGCCTCTGGTAAGGTATCTCATGTGTTGTTCCATGTATCTGAGAATTGACCTTTTTCAGCCACTCCCTGCACTGGTTGTTCATATCATTCATATCCTGAAAGGTTCTTCCTTTGAAGAAATTGTTCCTGAGATACTTTATCGTGCTCTCTATCTTTCCCTTTGTCTGTGGCCTGTATGGGTAACATAATCGGACAACGATGCCATAATATTCAGCGAAGTCCATGAATCTCTGGTTGAATGTTAATTCCGATGCCTTGATCTTACGGTCAAGAACAACCTGCTTCATGTTGTCATAAAGGATTGTATCCGTATATCCGCCGAAGAATGTGAATGAGTTGAGATGCATCTTAATGACATTGTTAGTGGATATATCCGCTGTGAATTCGGCATACCTTGTCCTTGAGTATCCAAGGACAATGGAGAAGGCATAGAGTTTTCTCCTCTTCCCGTCGATCTCTATGTGACCGAATTCGCCGAAGTCAACCTGTGACTGCTTTCCAGGTTCAGTCTCATATCTGTAGACAGCCGGTATCCTGCGATCCTTTCTAAGTTTATGGCAGTATTCCTTCAGTATTGTGTATCCGCCGTTATATCCAAGCTTTCGGATCTCCTCGAGTATCCTTACGGCGGAAAGATTGTGTTCATCTATCAATGCATGGATCTTGTCTCTGTAGGGATCCAGCTTTGATCCCTTCTTCTTTCTCTTCTTATCCTGTATCCTGGTCCTCTTGAGCATCCTACTTACTGTATTTCTTGATACACCGAGCTCCCTTGCTATATCCCTGTTGCTCATACCTCCTTCTTTAAGATTCCTTATCATTCTCCACACCTCCAGCCGGTACAATCCCTATCCCCTTCCGCATGAGGAAATGGATCAAAATTAAACCGGCGATCTGGATCACTTTTATTCCGGCGAAAATGCACAATATTCAACCGGCGATTACAAAGAAGATCATAGCAGAGAAGGAGCTTGAGGTCGCATTGCTGCAGGATGCATATAAAAAAACGAGGAGGAGAAATCATTGATCGCTGAATACAGATCGAGAGGGTTGAATGTATCAAGGATCCTTACACTCCTGAAGATTCCAAGGAGCACACACTACTATTCTCCGCCATCCTTGCAGATCAGGAGAGGCAGGAAATCTTCCTTGATCACTGAAAGGATCACTGATTCCGGAATTATCGCGATTACAGATGAACAGATCCTGCTTGATATTACGGATCTGCTGAGCAAGGAATTCGTCTGCTATGGTTACAGGAAGGTCTGCAAATACCTGCAGAGATCCGGATATATAATCAACAGGAAGAAGGTATTCCGCCTCATGAAGGAGAACAATCTCCTCAACTATACATACAATTACCGCAGTCCGGCCAGGAGGGTTGTGGAATCCATTGTTCGCGTTCACACACCCAATGAGGTCTGGGAGATGGATATCAAGTATGCGCACATAGAAGGAACAGAACGGCATACCTGTTTGCCATCATCGACTGTTACACCAGGGAGGTTGTGGGAAAGTATATGGGATATCACTGCTCTTCCCAGAATGTGAAGATGGCAATTGATTTCGCATTCCTGGACAGAGGCATTATGCAGATAAATAAAGTACGCATTAGGAGCGACAACGTTACTCGATACGTCAGCAGGATCGTTGAGCTGTTCTTATCATCATGCAACATAGCACATGAGAGGATACATCCTGCAACACCGAAAGAGGATGCGCATATTGAGTCATTCAACTCCATCTTGTAAAAAGAGGTGATCAGGAGGTTTGAGTTCTCCTCCTTCGAGGATGCAGAGAGCACAATATCCAGGTTCATTGAATTCTATAACAATGAGAGACTGCATTCAGCTATAGATTATAAAGCACCAAGGGAGGTATATGAAAAATGGAAAGAAAACATAGACAATTTCTAACAACATATTAATTTTGGCTCTTGATTGATCTTTCAGGGAAATTACAGCGAATTCATGGTCAATGCTGTCTGAAATGGTTCCTTTATCTCTTATTTTCCCCTATCTTCGTCCATTCTTCATGGAATTTCCATAGCTCACGCTATCATCCCCTTCTTTTTCATCCTTATCATGCACATGAGGTTGTGCCCAAGACACATGAACATGCACTTGACCCGAACCCTCGGAACGGTCGTAACGAAGGCATGACCGCCATGGAATATTGTCTTGATCACTGAATAGGGTCTTTCACCCCTGGATCGCTTCCTTGTTATCCGCATGTTGCGGCGGATGCTTTCCACAAGAAGCCTGTATCCCTTCAGGGATCTATCCATGGTTGCGTCTATTCCTCTTCCTTCAACGCCAAAATACACCTTGTCCTTGTAATTCACGATGCCCGGTATGGAAAGATCTATCTGCGAATCATGAACGGATGCCGTTGTTACGGCGTAATTGGCAATGATATCATGCTCGACGGTCTGTGACGTGTGTAACTTGTGCCCGAAATGCGCTTTCCCATTCTTGACAGCCCATGTGCCATCCTTAGATCTCCTTGTCTTCGCGTTCTTCCTTTCCTCCGATATCTCCTTCTTTTTCCGTTCCTTTTCGATCCTCTTCGCCGCCTTCATTTCCTTCTTTGACGCCTCAGTTTCAGGTTTTTCCTGCTCAGCCTGTTTATCGGGAAATTCCGGATCGATCGGTATCGTACCATCGCCTTTCCTGGTTTTCCCATGTCCTGGATTGGATTCAATGAAAGTGGCATCCTGTATCGTGCCCTGCTTGACAGTTATTCCCTTCTCCTGGAACTGCTTCCAGATCATTTTCCATATCTCCTTGTCCTTGTGGTTATTGGCTATCCTCTCCCTGAAAAGCCATATTGTTCTTGCATCCGGTACGGATTCCGGGTAGTCCAGGAAGTTGATGAATCTTATATTCGAATAGAGCTCGATTTCCATGGTCTCGTCAACAAGACCGTATAACGACTGGAGGAACATGATCTTCATCATGAATACAGGATCAAAGTTTGGTCTGCCACCCTTTTCCGTATGGTTTTTGTAAAGATCGGAAAGGAGTGGCTTGATCCGATCCCAGTCTATTATGTCCTTCATGACTGAAAGCCTGTCGCCAAACTTCTTCAACTGTTCATATTTCTCGCGGAGACCGTAATTCATTATGTCCATGGATAATGATCGGTATAGCATGAATAAAGCTTTCGGTTGAAAATTATACAGATTATCTGCTGAAATACAGATTCCTGAGAACATGATCATGATAATTCATTTTGGATGGTATTGAAGATTCTATAGAGGTTTTTAGAAAATATCCATAATAGATGGATCGGCATGAGTCATAAGCTAATCCTGTTCAGAATTAGGGGGCTAATCCTGGAGCCATTTAAATTTTCCGTGATAAAGCGCAATTACGATTTACAGCCTAAGATGAGAACCGTTCGATATCTTGACATTGGCTGCGGTAATCATTCCGCTTCCTTAACACATAAATACATTCCTAATGTTGAATATTGGGGGGTTGACAAAGGCGTCTATAACAACCAAAATGACGACTTTAAAGCCATGTATCGCTTCATAGATTTCGATCTGGAAAAGGAAGTACTATTTGAAATCGCTGATAGTTATTTTGACATTATTGTTTTTTCGCATGTTCTTGAACATCTTCACAATTATAGTGATGTCCTTCTGAAGCTTCTTCCATAGTTAAATGGCAGTGGTATAGTATATGTATAAACACCAAATCCTCAATCCACGCACTTTCCATGCAGAGAAGGAACCTTAAACTTTTTTGATGATAGTACACACGTTGAACCTGTTTCATTCGAAGATGTTAGAGATCTACTGGACTTCAGCAATTTTCGGATAAAATCGCATGGAACTAGAAAGTTGAAAAGACGTATTCTATTTTTTCCGCTTCTCTTATGTTTTTCTTTGTATAAGTACGGAGCAGTTGTAAGTCCTGCACTGTGGGATATTTATGGTTTTTCCTGGTATTTAGTGGCTACGCCTAATCTAGAAACATGAATACATAACTAGCGTTTTCGCACTGGTTGTTGTTATTGTAGCGATAAGCCATGTTCCGTTTGGAAGCTCGTATGTTAGGTTATAAGGGAAGCCATTGTTGTATTTATTCTGATTGATGACATACTGATCACTATTTGGTACAAGATCAGAGATGAGCTGTGTAATGGATGTATTAGATATCTGCTTCACCGTAATCCCGTATATCGACAAGGAACCATTCCAGTAAGCTGTATGTGCCGCAAATTCAACGCCGTTGTAGAAATTACTCACGGATATATTCACAGATACATTGTACATCTTATTTATTGACGGAAAACTTGATCCGGTTAACTGCACTTGTTTAAATGTCACGCCATAGGCGAAGTCACCGAACCACAACTGTAGATTATTCTCCAATGAGTTGTTCGTTGTTGAAAGTTGGAAAGTTACCTGGTACTGTCCGGGTGACAGAAATGTGTATGGACCATACCATATTCTGTGGCCATGTGGATTTATGCCTGTGATTATATCTCCGTTCCTGTAGGATTGGTTCAAAACAGCAAGACTTGCCGGCGAGAATTGCTCTGACGTTGGTTGGTAATAAATAATCGACCCAGTATAGTTGTGCTTGAGCAGAATGAAACCATCGTCCTCGGCCATAATTCCATAATTTCCAGTAGCATATAGCCTGTGTATAATATCGAACATAGTCTGGTTGTTGGTGGGGGCCGATCCAGATTGATAAAATGTATTGCTGTTTGAATCAGCTATCACATAATCTATTCTGTTGGTCCATGTTCCGTTTGGAAGCTCGTATGTTAGGTTATAAGGGAAGCCATTGTTGTATTTATTCTGATTGATGACATACTGATCACTATTTGGTACAAGATCAGAGATGAGCTGTGTAATGGATGTATTAGATATCTGCTTCACCGTAATCCCGTATATCGACAAGGAACCATTCCAGTAAGCTGTATGTGCCGCAAATTCAACGCCGTTGTAGAAATTACTCACGGATATATTCACAGATACATTGTACATCTTATTTATTGACGGAAAACTTGATCCGGTTAACTGCACTTGTTTAAATGTCACGCCATAGGCGAAGTCACCGAACCACAACTGTAGATTATTCTCCAATGAGTTGTTCGTTGTTGAAAGTTGGAAAGTTACCTGGTACTGTCCGGGTGACAGAAATGTGTATGGACCATACCATATTCTGTGGCCATGTGGATTTATGCCTGTGATTATATCTCCGTTCCTGTAGGATTGGTTCAAAACAGCAAGACTTGCCGGCGAGAATTGCTCTGACGTTGGTTGGTAATAAATAATCGACCCAGTATAGTTGTGCTTGAGCAGAATGAAACCATCGTCCTCGGCCATAATTCCATAATTTCCAGTAGCATATAGCCTGTGTATAATATCGAACATAGTCTGGTTGTTGGTGGGGGCCGATCCAGATTGATAAAATGTATTGCTGTTTGAATCAGCTATCACATAATCTATTCTGTTGGTCCATGTTCCGTGTAAATGAGGGAATGATAAATTGTATGGAAAACCAAACACATGGTCCTCGTATGAGTTTGAGATTGCTGGATCCCGTAGTGGTACCTCGGGCATACTGTTCTGCATGAGTACATATGGATCATTACTTGGTATTAAACTAACAATAGATTCAAATGTATCGAACGAAGACGATTTCAGGTTTTTCTCTTGATTAGTAATATAGCTTGGCTCTGAGTACTTACTAATGGGGCTGTATGGCTGAAAAACTGTTGCAAGTATCAAAATGACTAGAAAAATTGTAATTGCGGTTTTCAACACATAACTGCTTTTAATCTGTGTTAGAAAGCATTCTCGCTTATTAACATTTATCGAATTGTTCAGTTTTTTCCGGAGTATCTCAAGTAAACCAAGATATAGAAATGGGATTACCATTGAGGAATACTGAGATATTATAATATTAGGAAATAAATAGCTGGAATCATTGGTATAAAAAACTAAAAAGAAATATGGAAACAACATTATAGCCCATTTTGGTTTATATACGGGCAAAAAAAGAAAGGGGGACAAAAAAATTAGAACGGTAGTGATTTTCGAATCTATGTTACTAAACACCGTACCCCCTACGGCATGAATAGAACCTGCAACGTTGGTTGGTCTTATATAAGAGAATGAGAATAAGTAATACTCAAGTAGTAAGATTACAAACGAAAGTACAATTAAAACAAGCAGAAATTGTGAGCTGGTAAATCTAAATCTTTTTCGATCTTTTCTGCTTTCGAAATAATTTTCGAGTAAAGTCAAAAAAGCAAATAGCAAGGGAAAGACCATATAAGGGAATCTTACAGTCCCGGACAGGATGAAAAAGACAGCAGATAGGAAGTATTTCTTTGAAATATAAAAATAAAAACCCGTAATAAAGAAGAATATGAAGAAAGCTTGCCCATGAACATCAAACCAGTTAATTCCGGCAAGCGGAAAGAAAATTAAGTAGGAAGAAGATATTAGGAAAGAGGCCAGTCGATCTTTTATTAAATTTTTGCCTATAGCATACAGGGGTATGGCAGGAAGCGAGAGAAAAATTGTCTGAAAAATTAGTACTCCAGAAAGGTTCGGTATAATCTCAATAGGTGAAATTAGAATTCTAAATGGAGCTTCTCCTAACATCAGGAGGATATATGTAATATTACCTTGCAGGATAAGACGTAGAGATTGAACAAAGATACCTAGGTCAAAAACTGAACTCCTAAAAGTGAATAGTCTATCAAAAGCCAAATGGGACCAAACAATCACATAAATAACCGAAAAAACAGCCAATATGTAATAATAGTGGTCCGTTTCTAAAACTTTATTCTTTAAATATGGATTCATTGCAAGACTTCCCTTATCTTACCATATTATAGATATTTTTCATAAATAGATTTAAACGATTGAGCAGTATTTTCGTAACTGAAGGATTTAGCGTACGCAATAGCCCTCTGTTCAACAGGGGCCTGAGATAAGTAAAGTTGTTCACAGAAAACTGCTATATCTTCATGATCTAGTTTAAATGTGTACTTTGAAACTTCTGGAGTTATTTTGGCCTGTTTAGGAACAATAACTGGGGTGCCCAAAGCGAGAGACTCCAATATAGTAGATCCAAATCCTTCAACATCAACAATATGCAGGAGCGCTACGCTTTGTCTCAATTTATCGATTATCTCATCGTCCGAGCTATTTACATGAACAATTATATTCGGTAGCATATTACCCCAGTTATTTTTCTTTATTTCGTTAACAATGAATGCATTAGCTTCCTTAAATTGAGTGAAAATATAGAGCTTTTGGTTTGGTAGGCGTGATAGCACTTTATGAAATGTATAAAGAAGTTTCGGGGCTTTCAACAAGGTACCTAAATAGATGAAATCTCTTCGAGGACCATAATATGGTTGTGATTTGATGAAGTTATAGTTAATTCCGGGATTCGCAACTACGATACTTTTCGTATTGTCATATACATTAGATCTCCTTGCCCATTCGTTGATTTCGATTGCCGTGAGGGTACTAACTGCAAAAATATGAGAACTCATTTCATAGGCCCTTATGTATCCTTTTAGAAAATGATGGTAGTAGAAAGAAGGTGAGGATTTACCATTGTTTTGTGGAAATGGTTTATTCTCAAAATAATTAATACGAATCAAATCGTGCCAACTTATTATTAATATGGCATCATTAGGAACAACCTTAGGTACAAAAAAAATAGATTCCGGTTTAATTAAATGTAAAACCCTTAAATTTTTTATTTTTTCTAATTCTTTAGTGACTTTTATACGTGTATCTATATAACGAAAATATACATTTTTGTACTTACTCAGATAGTCAGTGGAAATAATTTCGTGCTTTTGTTTTACGTTGTTCAATGCTTTGTGAAATTCACTCGCATAGCGACTCACGCCATCGTGATAAGTGTTATCAAAATTTTCATTGAGTAATACTAAATTATATTCATATTCTTTTGTATAACATTTCGCCACATTCTGCAATTCACCACACTCTGTTCATGAAGTTTATACTTTTAATACTTATATTACTTACCACAGTTTCTATGTCGATGATACTACACTATAAAATCATCAATTAGATCATTAATTTTCTTTGATCGAGTGACAGCGAATAATGATGCCGAAGTCCATGTATAATGTGTATTGTGGACACAGTTTCCTGTATTAGTATATCAAGATCCTTCATTGCTGTTTTGATTCCGATGGAGAATTCATGCTCATATGTTTTCCAGTTCCTCTCCTTCCCGGGATGATCCAGCCTGTATCTGATCACAAGGAACCTGTTGATCTCCTCTAAGTTGTATTGAATGGCATCACCGGTCAGCCTTGGCAGATGTGCCTAGAAGATACCTAGGGAAGAGGGTTTACGTCATAATTACAAAGTTGGAAGGAGAAGCCAAAAGAGAATAGTGACTGAATACTAAAATCCCCAAGACGGTCAGCCCTTCTCTGGCGGCTCCTGGTCAGGCATCGGAGCCGCCCTGGAGGGTAAGATAGATATAGGAAAGAAGAGTAAGGAAAGAATGAACAGCTCTGTTGTTGGAATAGATGTTGGTGAGAAGGAAAGTGTTGCAACGTATCTTTTGCCTGATGGCACCGAGAAGGATCAGTTCACATCCACAACGAATGTGGATGGGTACAAGGCATTCTCGGAGAAAATACCAAAGGGTGTTAGGATAACATTCGAAGCTTTGCAATGTTTATCTGAAATTAAGACAATTTGCGAAATTAATTAAGAGAATGTTTACTTTAAGCCCTTAACATGGTGGAACAGAGAAGATCGTACACGCCCGAGGAGAAACTGAAGATAGTGCTTGAAGGTTTGAGTGGTACCATACAGATATCAGATCTATGCAAGAAGTATGGCATAAAGTCTGCAAGGTACTATTACTGGAAGGAAGAGCTCATCAATGCATCGAACGATATATTCGGGCAGAAGGGTAGAAAGGCTGATACTGATACCAGGATGGCAGAACAGTTATCCGGGATACAGGGTCGAGGATACGGTCGCAGAGATAACGCAGGAAAACCTGTTACTTAAGAAAGACTGGGAGTTACGGATGAAAAGATGACACACATATTCAAGGAGATAAGATCTGCAGTCATATCTGCAGAATCTGCTGCTTCCTTCCCAATCACAAGGATACTTAGAATACTTGGGATCGCACGTGTCTGGTATTACAGGCACCTGGATTCTGACAGCAAAGAGGATAGAAGATTCAATCCTTATGCTGTGAGGGATGAGAAATAGATAGTTGTTGGATACAAGAAGGCACATCCAAAGTTTGGGTTCCGTGAGCTCGCATATGCAATGATTGACAAGGATATTGCATATCTGTCGCCATCATCTGTATACAATATACTGAAAAAAACATGATCTTAAAGCAGAAAGGAAGGTCAAACACAGGGATCCAGTGAGGAGAGGATGGGCCACCAGACCGGATGAGAAATGGCAGTCCGATCTCATGTATATCAGGATTCACGGGAGATTCTTTTATCTTCGTGCTTTCAAGGATGAATATTCCAGATACATAGTGCATCCTTTCTTTCTTGAATCAATGGATGCGGGATCAGTGAGCATGGAAGCGCAGGTAGCAATCGAGATCCTGAGAAAAGATTCACTTGCAACACCTGTAATCCAGACAGACAATGGATCTGCTTTCATATCTCTTGAATTCAAGATCGTGCTGCGTGAGAATAGACTTACACACAGCAGGATGCATCCACATACACCGACTGAGAATGCATTGGTTGAAAGGGCAAACAGGACGATCAGGGATGAAACAGACTCACATTTAATGCTGAATTATCAGGATGCTGTCCATACAATA
Source organism: Thermoplasmataceae archaeon (assembly GCA_043196285.1). GTDB lineage: Archaea > Thermoplasmatota > Thermoplasmata > Thermoplasmatales > Thermoplasmataceae > JAKAFX01. The sequence continues at coordinate 22,913 of JBBYJL010000017.1, forward strand.
GAGGAAATAGTCTCCTGGTATAATACAAAGAGAAGACATTCTTCCCTGCATTATCTTACACCA
>JBBYJL010000105.1:0-2687 GCA_043196285.1 Thermoplasmataceae archaeon
ATGGGAGAATATATCTACATTATCATACACTCAAAATCCCTCACTTCAGAAATACTCACTCTATCATTCATACCTCCAGTGGTCGGACAGGCTTATTTCGGCAGGGTAACATCAAGGATCGGAGGAAAGAATACGACAATATTAACAGGCATCCTCTCCATAGTATTCTTTGCCACGTTTCTCTATTCCAGCAATATCATTGCCGAAGTTCTGTTATACTCACTCTTCAACCTTGTTGCATTCACAGGATTTCCGGTCCTTCTGGGGTTTGTGGCACAGCAGATCAGCGGAAGAACAAGTGGCCTGGCCAATTCAATGGTGTGGGGAGTGGGAAACACTGTCGGCGGTGCAACCGGAATAGGGATGATTACTGCACTGGTTCTTTATATCTCACTCTACAATGCCTTCTGGATTATGGTACTGTTCGGTCTGGCATCACTTCCTGTCCTAGTGATGATAAAGGATAAGCCCACAAAGGCTGACTATCCCTAATTTCAATGAACAGGTCATGCATTTGATTCCTCTGTCAGATTAAAAAGCATGAAGAGAATAATTTATGCCGTCAGAATCATTTTGATAGTATGAGAAAAGTTCCATTCAGCATGGAGAAGCTTGTGGATTTACCGGATGAATTCCACAGGATCATCAGCTTCAGTCCTTCAGTGACCGAGATACTTTACGAATTGGGCATGGAGAACAGGATAGTCGGGGTGTCGGCATTCTGTGCCAGGCCTGAAAGGACAAAGGAAAAGAGAAAGGTTGGCAGCTATGGAACTACAAGGAATGATGTACTGAAGGAGATGAATCCTGACATGATAATGATGATATCAGGATACCAGAATGATTTCTATGACAGAATTTCAAAAGACTTTCCTGCATATATGTTTGATCTTCCCTCAACATTGCTCGAAGTATTGAATCTGGTAAAGCGTGTGGGTATTGTCACAAACAGGTACGGGGAAGCAGAGGAGATTGTATCTAATCTGATGGACAGGATGCCTGTATCCAGGCACAGGAAGAGATTCTCCGCTTATATTGAGATAGATCTGGGCGGGCCAGTGTCTTTTGGCGCCTACAGCTATATCACAGATACCCTCAGGCATTACGGCTTTGACAGCATATTCTCCAGAAGGGAGCGAGAATGGATCACGCCTGATCTGCAGGAGGTGGCGAAGTCTGATCCTGATGTTATTTTCTACGAGCCTAAGATGTATTCCAGGTTCGACAAAAACAGGCTCTATGAAATATTTGAGGAGAGAAAGTGGTCATCCCTCAGGGCAGTCAGGAACGATCATGTTTTCGTGACGCCCGGAAAACTTGATTTCTTCGCACATCATGGACCTTCCTTCATAAGGGAAGTACTCCCGTGGGTCGATCGCATAAATTCTGAGATGTCAGGCTAGGCTGACCGCAAAGATTTGTGCTGTTTTCACGATGCAGGTGGATACACATGCCATCTGATGGAAATCTTAATTATCCGTGTAGAATGGTGATCTATGAAGTTTGACTATGAACGCGCCGACAGGATGCGCGAAAAGATGATTCCTTATGATCGGGTATTAAAACATATATCACTCGGCGCGAACGACACCCTGATTGACGTTGGTGCCGGAAGCGGAGAGTATGCAATAAGGTTTGCAAAACTGTTCCCAGAAGCAAGTATAATTGCTCTTGACTCAGAGGAGGATTCAATAAAGCTGATAAGGAAGAAAATAGATGATGCAGGATTGAAGAATCTGTACATAAAACATGCGGACATCTGCCACTATGACCTGACGGATGACATAACCCAGGTGTTCTTCTCCAACAGCTTCCATGACCTGGAATGCAGGGAAGAGATGATGAGAAAATTCTCTTCCAGGAATGCACTTAAGGTTACGCTTATTGAATTCAAGAAGGGGACAATGCATGGGCCGCCTGATTACATGAGAATTAATCCATCAGATCTTGAGTCAATGTTCAGGTCAGCCGGATACAGGCTGGCAGATCAGGACGAGTTCGACAGCCACTATCTCCATGTTTATATCAAGTAACAGCAAAGAGAGGATTCCAACCTAACAGTGTGTTGCGCTGAATACTAAATTCCAGGAGATAACCGCACGTTGTTCTCTTAGTCATTAGGATTTATCCCATACTTTGCCGATCATGTTTAACTGCTTGGATATTGAACCTGACAGTGATCTAATTCCCCATTTGACCCAAAAAACATTTTCTGCTTGTCCTGCTAGTCACCCGCTTGTAACAGATTACCGCTGGAGGTTTTTTTTGGGTAACCGGAAGATGCATGTATTATATCGAGAAAAGATGTAAATGGTTTAGCGGGGGAGATATCCCCTGCATTTCTCCTTTCATGATTGCTGCTTACCTCTTCATGCACCAGTAGAGACTTTCCCGGTATCTGCTGCCATTGTCCTTGCCAGTCTGAGATACTGTACTGTCGTGATCAGGAAACCTACAATTATCACAAGGATTCCGGCTATTATCATCACGTCTGTTTCCTGAGCCATGAGTGACGAGGCGACCTTGACTATATAATGGGAATTTCCTGCATTGGACTCGATTCCTATCCCTATTAGTATCAATCCAAACATAAGCGAGAAGAGATACTGTTCTATGATCTGGATATACCTTGAATGCTTCTCTAAGATAGAACCTGCTACCTTCTCCTTCCTGGAGTTTTCATAGAA
>JBBYJL010000018.1:0-22057 GCA_043196285.1 Thermoplasmataceae archaeon
GTGTATTTCGGGTTGACGTAAATCACATTTTTATTAGTATCCTGTGCCTTGTATTCCATGAATCTCTCAAGCTGATCTGGAGGCCATGAAGTGAGTTTTCTGTTAAACTTTTTCCATTGCCCTTCCTCCGCATCTTTGATGATTCCAATTTCTCAAGTGCTATTACATCAAAAGCAAGATTCACGACCTGTTTTGATATCACATGATTTGTGTTTAGCACAAACAGTCTCTCTCTTCCGCTCAATTCCATTGATTTCCTGTGAGCAGAACAAGTGCCCACGTGCTGTAGTTTTGCCTTGTTCTGTTGATATCTTCCCTTGACATTTCTCAATTTTCTGGAATCAAAGAACATGTTGTTGGACAATACAGCTATGTTCTTAATTCCCCTATCTATTCCTATCACTTTCACATCTTTATTTTCTTTTTTGTTCATCTCCATATCAGGCATTTCCACCTGAACCATTATGAACGCTCTCTTATGTTTCTCATCTGCGGTAAGTTGCGCATTGGTATATTCCCTCTATATTTATCGATCAATGAAGAGTGTGTCATGGGAAACACCAATCGCCCCGCAGTTGTTGTAAGAGATATTGTGTGCGAATCAGGATAGAATTTGAATGTCCCTGCATCATATCGTATGGTCAAAGATTTTTCATGTGGTTTTGTTTCAAGCTCCGTTCGTTTTAGAATTTCTGAAACCATATCTCTTGCTGTCTGTACAAGAGCAGAAGGTAGTGTTGGTATTTCCTCCCTAACAGTTTTGTATGTTTCCCTATTCAACTTGTTCTTATTGAATGTTCGTGCAGAAAAACCCTAGTCCAGAACTTTCCGACATGCTTCCTTGAACTGTTTCCCTGTCTCTACCAGGGATTTGTCGTAGGGAAGTTTCAGTTTAATAGTCCTGAACGTTGTTTAATAGATCGCACAGTAGTTTAGAATGTTTCACTCGCTCACATCCTCTCCCTATCGGAAGGGATTTTTAGACTCAAATAGATAAAATGGGCTGTAGTTCTTGTCACGCTCATTCATTTTTATCCATTTTCATCAAATCAGACCACCTTTGGTCGACATCCTTCTGGATTTCCTCTTTCTCTTCTGCCTGGAGATGTGCGAACCTGCTTTGGGCATCAAGGTATTCACTCACCGGTATGGTTTTTGATGGTTTGTTTAGGGAAAATTTCCCATTTATATATTCAAAGAGAGGAAATATTCTGGACTGGACAGCAAGCCTTGATATTTCCACCGTTTTTTCCGGTGGGTAGTACCAGCCTGTTGGGCATGGTGCCAGTATCTGAATGAATTTGGGACCGTGTACCGCCTTGGCGTTGTTGATCTTCCTGATCAGATCTTCCGGATATGCTATGGTCGCGGTGGCAACATATGGGACCTTCTGGGCAATCATAAGGTCTGCCACAACCTTCTTCTTCTGTTTCTTGAAGTTCCTGTCCTTACCTATGGGCGTCGTGGTAGTTTCTGCACCAAAGGGTGTGCTCCCGGACCTCTGCACCCCGGTGTTCATGTAACCCTCGTTATCATACATTATGTAGAATACGTTGTGCCCTCTTTCCATTGCGCCGCTCAGGGACTGCAGTCCTATGTCGGCTGTTCCACCGTCCCCTGCGAAACCTACTACATTGAAGTCCTCCTTCCCTTGGATATCGAGAGCCTCGCGAAGCCCTGAAATTGAAGCGCCTGTGGCCGCGAAGGGAGTATAGACCATCGGGACATCTAAGGTCCTGTTTGGCATTGCACCGGGTATCACTGCCCAGCAGCATGCTGGAACCGAGACCACTGTATTCTTTCCCATCGCCTTGAGTGTGAATCTCATGGCAAGTGTAGCTCCGCACCCATGGCAAGCTGTATGACCCGGTTCCATGAGCTCAACCTTGGGTATCGAGAAAGGCATTTTAGTCACCTCCTCTGACATTGATCCAGTATTTCCCTGGCTTGCCAGTCCTCAGAGTGTTGATCATCCCCTCTATCTGTTCAATCCTCACATCCCTGCCACCGATGCCTGCGGTGAATCCATAAAGAGGTATGCTTGATCTTCCATACAGGGAGCTTGCAACCTCGATATATGTGTTTCCACCGGTGCCGAAAGAGACCGATCTGTCCAGAATGCCCAGCCCCTTAAGGTTTCTTGTTGCCTTAAAGATTTCATTCTCAGGGAACGGCCTGTAAAATCTTACCCTAATAAGGCCTACCTTCTGACCCTTTTCCCTCATCTTCTGAACGACATACTTTCCTGTGGATGCCAGGCTTCCGGACGCTATGATGGCATAATCAGCATCTTCCATCATATATTTCTCGATGACGCCGGAATAGTCTCTTCCAAATGAATCTGCAAAATCTGCTGTTACCTTCTTTATGACATTCTCAGATTTTATCATTGAGTCGCACATATCCTTCTTCAGTTCCATGAATGGACCGTCGGGAGTAGAATACGATCCATATCCTTTAGGATGATCTGTATCAATGCTGAAGTCAAGGTCGAGCTCGGGCAGAAATTCGTCCACTGCCTTCTGATCAGGTATGCTTACAGGTTCCGAAGTGTGGGATAGCACAAAAGCATCCTCCATACTCATCAGAGGTAGAAGAATATCACTGTTTTCTGCGATCTTGTATCCCATCAGTATGGTATCAAGTGCCTCCTGGTTGGATTCACAGTAGACCTGCATCCATCCCGTGTCCTTCTGACTCATGGTATCTGATTGATCGCTCCATATGTTCCATGGTGGCCCAATAGCTCGATTTACGACACTCATTACCAGTGGAAGCCTCTGCCCCGCTGCCCAGTGAAGCATTTCATGCATGTAGAGCAGACCCTGCGAACTTGTGGCCGTATAGGACCTGACACCGGCAATCTCACTCGACATTATGGCAGCCATTGCGCTGTGCTCACTCTCAACCTCAACGTATCTGGAATCAAGCTCCCTGTTGGCAATCATGGTTGCCAGTTTCTCGACTATGGTAGTCTGAGGCGTTATCGGGTAGGCTGAAATGAATTTCACTCTTGCAAGTTTTACACCCACTGCCACAGCTTCGTTACCTGTCATTATCGCATCATATTTCTGGACTGTACTGATCAATTCACTCATTCCCTTCCATTACCATTTCTATGGACTTCTCTGGACATTCATTTGCGCATATGCCGCATCCCTTGCAGTAATCGTAGTCTATGACAGGAACTTCCAGTGATGCAATCCTGGGGTTTGGTGACGGAAAATCTGAGTGTTCCAGATAGTAGATTGCATTGTCCGGACAGAATTTCCAGCATATCATGCAGCGTATGCATGTTTCATAGTTCAACACGGGTTTCTGAGTTCTCCAGGAATCAGTCTTGTTTGCTCTGGAACTTGTCTCTGCAATCGGCAAAAGAACCATGATCATCCCCCCATCCTCAATGAATCATAAGCATCCTTGACTGCTTCAGCATTTATTTCCTGCTTCCTTGGTGAACTCTGTATTGTAGCGTCAATCACGCTTTCAAGCGATACGATACTGGTTGCTTTTGCAAATGCACCCAGCATTGCGGTGTTAATTATCGGGTTTGCGGCATTTCCCAGTCCAAGGTTAACTGCTATTGAGGTCGCATCTACTGTAAATGTTCTGCGGGGAAGTTTGAACTCACCAGGGTCTTTCCTGGAGTTTATGATGAATATACCACTATCCTTGATTCCTTCGGTAACCCCTCCTTTATACAGAACGTACGGATCAAGAATGACCACTATGTCAGGTGTGTATATCTGCGTCTTGATCATAATTGGGTCTTTATCTATCCGTGTGAAAGCAGTTACTGGAGCTCCTCTTCTCTCCGTACCAAAAAACGGAAACGACACGGCATAATTTCCCTCGTCGAATGCAGCCAACGCAAGGATCTTGGATGCAGTGACAGCTCCTTGTCCGCCTCTTCCGTGAAACCTTATCTCAAACATTATTTCACATTTTCATTACTTTCTCATAGTATTTATAAACAATCCCTAACAAATTCACTGTATTTTTATTGAAAGTGCTTATTTTACTAAGATTGGATCTCTTCAAAAAAAGATATTTCTTATAAAATCGAACGCCAATAAATTATTTAGACAGAAAGCAATTACTTTTTTCACAAATTAGAATATCTTTAATAATCCATCACACAGAATCGGGTAAATGATGATCTTCTCGTTTTATACGATGCTTTTGTCGCAATCTTATTAATAAATTCCTTCGACAGGTTATTACCTCTGATTGTGATTTGACTATCATGGTCAATGTCGAGAATCTCAAGCAGACCATTGTCAGCTGGCTTTCCAGTGGAAAAGAGGATGCAAAAACGCTCATAGATCTTAAGTGGAAATTAAAATGGGACAGATGGCACTTGATTCTTGAGAATGAAAGGATTCCATTCAACTTTCTCATAGGGTTTCATGAGGAAGCTCTGCATATCACTCTGGATACCGATATGGAGACCGCGGTGATGGATACCCAGCAGAGACTTGCCATTTACAGGGTTTTGCTTATACTGAACCAGAGGATTGATCTTGCAAAGTTCATGCTCTTTGGTATAAACGAAGAGGTCATTGTCAGAGTTGACCTGGCGATCGATTCTCTTTCCAGGGAAGAGCTTAATCTTTCCATGAACATATTGCTTTCCTCACTTTACCTGATGGTCAGTACCCTTAACCTAGAGGAAGAGATGCAGAACCTTGTCAGGGAAAGGATGCTGATGATGATACAGGACTTGATATCTCGGGGAAAGAGCCGGGATGACATACTGCAGTTCATGACCAAAAACCTTGGAATTAATGTCCAGGATGCAGAGAAAATACTGGATCAGATTATACCGCAACCCAAGAACAACCAGCAGGATTCAATGTATGGATAAACTGTCCTGCTATAATAAGGCCCAGGCAGAGTTTTGAAGAAACCGGCTACTTATCTTTAATCTGTTCAAGAGTACGCCAACACTTGGCAAATCTTAATGTTGCAAAAAATTGCCTAGAGTTGACTCCTGCTATATGAAATAGTCGCGTTCCATTATCTATCGTGACCGCTTGCACTATAGTCAATTATCTGGAACATTATCTCCTTAAAGGAAGTGAAATCCTGGCTGAACAACAGAATTGTATGATTTATGATGCTTACGTCAGGATATTCCTGCCCAAGAAAAATTCATGAACATGAACCGATCAATCACAAAGATAATTATTGTACCTTGTTAACTAGATTGCAACTCGATCCAGGCAAGTTAGGGGAGATTTATCCGTTAAGTTGGTTGGTAGTTGTGGAAACCTCCAGCCGGGCATTCTCCATATTGACCGGTACTCGGTGGTGAAACAGACTTCACTGATTTTCCGCATTTTGTGCATACCCAAACTTTTTCCTCTGACACTATAATATAATGCTTTTACGGCAATAAACTTATATTCTATTGATTTAATTTTCCTTCTCTTCTCTATTCCTCTGCTACTCCAAAAATCTCATTCACAGCAAAATTTGGTTATTTAGACTGGTTATTCTCAAAATTTAAATGGTGGGAAAGACCTGAAAATTATGATGTAGTCAATAGTAAGGATAAAACTCTCTCTCTGGTTCACATTGTACCCTGTCGGAGGTTAAAGGAGTTCCATGGAAAGTACATTTCCTCCGCGTACTTCCTTTTCTTTCATAAACTTCGCCGACAATTTCGATCTCGTATTTACCTTCTGAGTCTGGCTCAATTGTTATTTCCCCGGCCACAAATTCTCCCGCTTCTCTCTTTGGATATACTAATCTGTCAACCCTTCTCTGGAATATGAGCTCATTGGATGCTGTCACGTTTGAACTTGTAACCTCTCCCCAGGCATCATGCTTTATTTTCACGTTACCCTGATTACACTTAACTTTTGCTAATATCAGGATGTCTTGTCCGGGCTCATATCCTAAGTTCCTCAGGATGATTGGGAAGATCCGTTTTCCAGATTCCCTGCTCAGCAATTTTGGATTGGGCCTGCTGTGAAAAAATACCTTGGGCATCCTGCTCCTTGTCTGGATCTCCTGAGCAACAACGATTCCCATACCGGTTAACCCTGACAGAAATCCTCCAACAAGCAGAAGGAAGTAACTCTGCATTGTTTCAAAATAGAAAAATCCTGAGAGAACGGTCGCAACTGTCAAACTGCCAAAAGTAATGAAATAAACGGAATATGCCTTAATTTTCATCTCGTGATTTGAGTTCTTGTTTGCCCTTACCATTATTTACCTTACTACAGCGTCTAATAGCTTTTGTACCTCAATCGTTTTCGAGGATATAAAACAAAATTTTTTTTGGTTCTCTTCAGTTTATTGTTGATAAACTGAAACCTCATGCAACCAGACAAATGATTTTCAGCGGGATTCCGACGTAACCGATGGGAGCACTGGGATTTGAACCCAGATCTACGGGTCTCTTCCTGGTTCATAGTTCCAGTCACTCATCATGAAATCAGCTGACCTGTAGCTAATCAAAACCTGACTGGAGCCCGTTAGGATACCTGACTACCCCATGCTCCCTTCTGCCACTGACACAGTAGCAGGAAGTCTACATAATTTCGCATTATATGTATTTTGTTAACCTCGTTAGAACTATGAATCCGTTCCATGGAATTTTTGCCAATCGATTCTCTAACAGGATCTGGCACTGTCCTTTGGTCGCCATTGATCTGATTTCTCACTGGATTGACAATGATTTGTGGCCACGGCTGGAAATTGTTATTGCATTATTCTATTATCCTTTCTGGATGAGAGTATACTGTGAACCTGTCTCTTCTAACGAAGCACGCCAGCGTTATTCCCATAGATTCACATGTCTCGACAGCAAGGCTTGATGGTGCTGATATGGACGAAACGATTGGTATGCCAGATACAGCTGCTTTCTGGATTATCTCAAATCCAGCACGCCCACTCACCTGAAGTATCAGATTATTGCATTGCAGCCTGTTCATTAGAATGAACCCAACAATCTTGTCGACTGCGTTATGCCTTCCTATATCTTCTGCAATGGCGATCATGTGTCCGGAATCGTCGAAGATTGCTGCAGCATGTATCCCTCCTGTTTGTAAAAACACTCTCTGATCCGCCCTCATTATGCCGGGCAGCCTGAGTAGCACGGATGACATTATCCTGACCGCAGATTTCTGAATATTCCCGGTTCTTGCAAATATGCTGCTGATCGTGGCTTTCCCGCATATCCCGCAGCTTGAGTTTACGAAGAAATTTCTTCTGCCCATTAAACCTTCGGGATCTATGCTATTGGAAACAGTAACTGTTATAGTGTTTGACCTGGCTATTCCGATTGCATCAACACCTTCAAACCCCAGGATATCCGATCCTGAGTTTATTAGTCCCTCCGACATCAGAAAACCGGCTGCCAGAAAATTGTCCATCAATGGTGTCCTCATTATGTATGCAATATGCGTAGCTTCGCTTCCTTCTCTTCTCACAAGTATCTGCAGGGGCTCCTCCACCGTAATTCTGTCTTCGATTTCTGACATCCCCGTCTTGGTTGAATATGAAAGAGATCGTGCTAGCCTCGACCCGTTTTCAGCTAATTTTATCATTGAGTTCTTACCTTTGCCATTCCTTTCATGAGTGATAATATTACCTTTATTCCAGCTATGACCTCGGGATCCCTGATGTCAAACAGAAGCTTTGACAGACCGCCTTTTTGTGCACTTTTTATATATTCTGGATTTCCGAAACTGCTGACTGCATTTTCCATGAAATAATCCAGAGCTTCCGGATCAATACCGGAAAGCATTGTGTAGAATGTGAGGATGTTTCGGATGAATCTCCCGTTTCTGCTGTCTTTCAGTTCAGCTGTCAGAATATCTACTATGTCCATTCTGTGAGTCATCACAGACTCCAAGAGATCCAGAATTCCTGTCCTGTTCGCTGTAGATATGAACTCAAGAAATCTCGCAATGTCACTGGAATAGCGCGAAATTATACCGCTTACATCAGATTCTTCAATTGTCTCTCTGTCAGCATGGGTTATCTCGTCAATCATTTTCGCCATTCAGATCACCCGTTATCAGTTCTTTATAATCGCTCCTCTTCCACTTCTCCTCCACATTCACCCCAATCTGAGGCACTGGTCTGGCGTTTCTTGGATTGTTGCGTGGGAGGGGAGAATCGCCCTTTATTCTGGATATTTTTTCAATCTTTACCGGCAGTTCCTTGTATGCAGGTGTGTGAGCGGTGGGGTCCATGATCCGTCCGGTAAGCCTGTTGATTGCGGATTCTCCAGATGAGTTCATGGGCATGTACAGTTCTTTTCCCGATACCCTGTCTGTAACCAGAACCTTCACCCTGATGCTACCATTTCTCGATGTTATCCGGACAAGATCCCCCGTTGCAAGTGCCCTTTCCTGCGCAAGATCCGGGGATACTTCCACGAAAGTTTCCGGCACCTTTGCCCTTATTCCAGGTGACCTGTACGTTTCATTCCCCTCATGGAAATGCTCCAGAAGACGCCCATTGTTGAGGTGGAGATCGAAATCTTCATCCTCCGCAAGCGGAGGGGAATACTGCACCGGATAAAGTACCGCCTTCCCATCTGGAAAGTTGAACCTATCCTCATAAAGCAACGGTGAATCCTTTCCATCAGGGGCTACCGGCCACTGCAAGCTCTTGAAACCTTCAAGTCTGTCGTACCTGACTCCCGAAAATAAGGGTGTTAGAGATGCAACCTCATCCATTATCTCTGAGGGGTGAGTATATTTCCAGCCGGCTCCGAGACGATTTGCAATATCCTGTATAATCTGCCAGTCTGCCCTGGATCCGGTCAATGGATCGAATACTTTGTAAATCCTCTGGATCCTCCTCTCAGTATTCACAAAGGTCCCGTCCTTCTCCAAACTTGCACTTGATGGAAGGATAACATCCGCAAACTTTGCGGTTTCTGACAGGAACATATCCTGTACAACAAGGAATTCAAGCTTCTCAAGCTGATCCCTGATGAACCCTGAGTCCGATCCAGTTTCCGCAAGTTCCTCTCCAACGACATACATTGCCCTAATCTTGCTGTCCCTAATCCCCTCGAGACAAGTATTGTTGTCAAATCCCTGGTTTTCAGGCATCTTGCAGTTCCATGCCTTCTCGAACCTCTCTCTGACCGCTTTGTCAGATACCTTCTGATAACCCGGGAGAAAAGCCGACATGGCGCCGAAATCGCTGGCGCCTTGCACATTGTTATGCCCTCTCAGAGGATATGCTCCTGTTCCCATCCTGCCATAGTTACCGGTGACAAGGAGCAGGTTTGATATTGCTGTGGACGTGTCACTGCCGGCCTGGTGCTGGGTGACGCCCATTGCCCACAGAATAACAACCCTTTTCGACTGGTGGATCAGTTCTGCTACCCTAATCATCTGCTCCCTGGGGATTCCTGTTATTGATTCTGCATATTCAAGCGTGAAAGGAGACAGACTATGTTTGAATTCCTCGAATCCGTTGACTCTGCTCCTTATGAACTGATCATTCTCCCAGCCATTTTCTATTATGTATCTGGTTATTGCATTGATCCAGACAATATCGGTTCCGTTCCTGGGATGAAGGAATATGTCTGCCCGCCTGGACATCTCATGTTCTCTTAGGTCAGCAACAACCAGTTTCTGCCCACGGATCTTGTGTGCCCTCTTGACTCTTGTGGCCAGAACAGGATGCGATTCAGCAGTGTTGGTTCCTACAGCAATCACCAGATCTGCTTCATATATGTCATTTATGGAACCTGCATCGCCTCCGTAACCGACGGTTCTCCACAGTCCTGTCGTTGCTGGAGCCTGACAGAACCTCGAACTGTTGTCTACGTTATTGGTCCCGAATATCTGCCTGGCAAGCTTCTGCATCAGGTAGGCCTCTTCGTTTGTGCCCTTGGATGAGGCAATGAACTGTATTGAATCTCCTCCGTAGGTGTCCCGTATCTGTTTCATTCTCTTCGATACAATGTCCAGGGCCTCATCCCATTTAGCCTTCCTGAATTTTCCATTCTCCCGGATCAGTGGAGATGTGATACGTTCACTGCTGTTCACAAAATCCCATCCAAATTTTCCCTTGATGCAGGTTGAAATACCGTTCGCAGGTGATTCTGGCTTCGGCTGCACCTTAAGTATCTCTCTCCCAATTGTCCAGATCTCAAAGGAGCATCCGACGCCGCAGTATGTACATACAGTCTTTGTCTTCCTAATTCGGGATTCTCTTAATTTTGATTCAATGTTACTTATTGCCATAACTGGTTTCATGCCTATTTCCGGCTCAACTGATTTCACAATCTCTATCATTTTCTCCTTGGTGTCTCTCCCCAATCCTGTAAGAAAACCTGCCTTTCCCAGCATGCCCTTTTCCATTAGAGCATTCACTGGGCATACAGTCACGCAATGCCCGCACGAAACACAGGATGAATCGTTGATAGCTACGTCATTGTCCCAAACAACCCTCGGCCTCTCCCTGTTCCAGTCGATATGGAGAGTCTCGTTCACCTGCACATCCTGGCACGCTTCCACACATCTTCCGCAAAGTATGCACTGATTTGGATCATAGACGTAGAACGGGTTTGTATCGTCAACTTGATATGGTTTTGGTTCGAATGGATATTTCTGGACGTCTATGCCAAGATTGTGGACCGTGTTGTGAAGTGCGCAGTCTCCATTGTTGTTTTCGCATACGGTGCAGTACATGTCATGATCGTGGAGCAGCCTTTGTGTCGCTTCGACCTGCGCCTCCCTTATCTTTGCGGATGAGACATCGATTATCATTCCATCCTCAAGATTCGTGGAACACGATCTAAGAATTTTTCCATCAATATTCACTAGGCAAGTGTCGCAGGTCTCTATTGGACCCAAATTGGGATGGTAGCACACATGAGGAATATCTATTGCATTATTCATCAGAGCCTGCAGGATCGTCTGCCCTTTCAAACCTGAATATGTATTTTCGCCAACTATGAACATAAAATTCTTCTCTTTCAATACTGCACAGCTCCATGAGATAAGGATGCGCTCATCTATCTTATTGGAATAGTTGTTATACTCTAATAATAAATAGTCATTAAAAATATTTAAATCTTGTCAGATTCTCCAATGTCCATCTGTATTCATGCATGAAAAAATCAGCATTTATGGTGACTGGCTATTTTACACGTTTTCTACTCAAATTATTAATGAAATCTGAGTTTTTCTTCTCTGGCAGATTGTGTAGAGACTATGTTCCCCCGACAAAAATAAACTTAAATTAGTTGTTGCTATGTTGAGATGATAGGGATGGAGTCTAACAGTTATTATTCCAGAAAACTTGCTTCTCTGAGGGAGAGGATGCCCAAAGATAATCCTGATCGGAAAACATGGGCAAAGGAAACCCTGGAACCATGGAACAGATCCACGGGATATGTTGAACGGAGTTTTGAGAACTCATCTGGAATAAAAAGTGATTATTATTACGGCAGCAAAGATCTCCCCGATGATCTGGAGAGAAATTATTTAGGTAAACCCGGGGAATTTCCTTTCACCCGTGGCATTTATCCTAACATGTACCGTGGGAGGCTATGGACCATGAGAATGTTCTCAGGCTTTGGTACACCTGAGGACACAAATAGGAGGCTGAAGTACCTAATCAGACATGGCGAATCTGGCCTCAGCATCGCTTTTGACATGCCAACGCTTTACGGTTATGACTGCGATAACGATCGTTCTCATGGCGAGGTGGGCAAATGCGGGGTGAATGTCTCTTCCCTGAAGGACATGGAGGTGATATTCAGGGGTATTGATCTTTCCAAGGTCAGCACATCCATGACCATCAATGCACCTGCTGCAGTCCTGACCGCCATGTATATCGCTATTGCGAAAAAACAGAAGATACCGCTTGACCAGGTTGCAGGAACTGTCCAGGCCGATATTTTGAAGGAGTACATTGCTCAGAAGGAGTGGATGTACCCACCCGAGGCCCATATAAGGATAATAAGGGACATGATGACATACTGCACCAGAAATGTTCCCAGGTGGAACTACATCAGCATTTCCGGCTATCATATAAGAGAGGCAGGATCGAGTGCAGCTCAGGAGCTTGCTTTCACTCTTGCAGATGGATTCTATTACGTTGATCTGGGCATCAAGGCAGGTCTCAATGTGGATGATTTCGCACCAAGACTTTCATTTTTCTTCAACAGCTCAATAAACTTCTTTGAGGAGATTGCCAAGATGCGGGCAGCCAGGAGGATCTGGGCAACAGTACTGAAGGAAAAGTACGGTGCAAAGAAGGACAGGACAATGATTCTGAGGTTTCATACACAGACCTCTGGATACACTCTAACCTGGCAGCAGCCCCTCAACAATATTGTCAGAACGACCATCGAGGCAATGGCGGCGGTACTTGGCGGCACCCAGAGCCTACATACCAACTCATATGATGAGGCATGGGCACTCCCTTCAGAACAGGCAGTAAAGGTTGCACTGAGGACACAGCAGATAATAGCCGAGGAGACTGGAATCACAGATACAATCGACCCCCTTGGAGGATCATACTACATTGAGTGGCTCACCAACCAGCTTGAAGAGAAATCATATGAGTACTTTGACAGGATAGAGAAAATGGGAGGCATTCTAGAAGCTATCAAGAAGGGATATATCCAGAAGGAGATTGCTGCCACATCATACAGGAGACAGATGAGGATAGAGAATGGTGAGGAGATCATGGTTGGTGTCAACAAGTACAAGGAGGAGAAGGAGAAACCCATAGGAATACTGCGCATTTCAAAAAAAGCCCAGGAGAACCAGGTAGCGAGACTTTCCAGGATCAAGAGCAGCAGGTCCGAAAGGAGGGTTGAGGAGACTCTTTCAAGGCTTGAAGAGGCAATGAAGAATCCTGACGAGAACCTGATGCCCTATTACATTGATGCCGTGGAGGCTTACTGCACACTGGAAGAGATATCAAATGTTGGGAGGAGAGTATTTGGCGGATGGAAAGAACCAGTCATTGTTTAAGGACAAACCGATCAAGGTCCTGCTGGCAAAGCCGGGTATAGACGGCCATGACAGGGGAATGTTTGTCCTTGCCAGGGCGTTCAGGGATGCAGGCATGGATGTGCTTTATGCCGGACTCCTGCCAACACCGGAAGATGTTGTGGACACTGCTGTAAACGAGGATGTTGATGTCATTGCCCTAAGCCTCCTGAACGGCGCACATCTAACAGTTTTCAAGAAGGTCATCGATCTCATCAGGGATAGGAACATTGACGATATTGCAGTGGTTGGCGGCGGTACTATCCCGGACCAGGACAAACCGAAACTTGAGAAGATGGGGATTACCGGCAACTACGGACCGGGAACTCCCCTGAAGGTAATCATTGATCACATTACAGAAAGGGCCACAGAGGCCAGAAGCAGGAAGAACAGGAATTAGCTGGTTTCATTGAACGTTGAAGAGCTTTTGGAAGGAATCAGGAAAAGGGACCTGAGATCGATTTCCAGATCCATCAGTTTATTCGAGGATGAATTACAATCCCAGAAGGCTGATGAACTTATGAAGAAGATATACTCACTGACCGGCCATGCCCAGATTGTTGGAATAACAGGGCCGCCCGGTGTAGGGAAGAGCACCTTGATAGGCAAACTGTCCAGAAGAATGAAGGAGCTTGGAAGGGACCCTGCACTTATAGCAATAGACGCATCGAGTCCATTCTCCCGTGGATCTTTTCTTGGAAACCGGATCAGAATGCAGGATTCCCTCAGAGATCATGGGATCTTTATGCGATCCCTTTCCAACCGTGGATTCAAGGGGGGGCTTTCTCTTTCTGCCCTTGGTGCAGTGAAGGTTCTCGATGCATCCGGCTTTGATCCGATTATAATTGAGACTGTTGGATCGGGGCAGTCTGACCTGGACATAATATCAATCGCCGACACGATAACAGTGATCCTTGCACCCGGACTTGGCGATGAGATCCAGGCAATAAAGGCAGGTATAATGGAAATAGGGAATATTTTCGTCGTGAACAAGATAGACAGAGATGATGCTTTCCTTGCAATGAAAGATATTCAGGATATGCTGTCTCTTGGGAATGCAGATGGATGGATCAAACCGGTTATAGGAACAAACAGCCTGACAGGAGAAGGCTTTGATGATCTCATAAAGGAAATTGATCTTCACAGGAAATTCCTTGAAAACAGTACAGGAAGGTCATCGAAACCAGCTTCTGAACTTTACCTTTTACTGGAGAACAGAATAAGAAAGCTTGTTGACAGGCTTGTTTCAGGCGATGAAGGCACATCGGACATAATCACTCTTGTACAGTCCAGAAAAATGGATCCGTATGAGGCATCAGAATCGATCATCAGGAGAAGCCTGACGCATGATGGCAGGGACTAGGTTATTTGCAGTTCAGGTGCCTGATTTTCATGATCTTTAAAAAACTGTTAAGTACCAAGATTGCAATTTCCATCTGGTATTTTTGACCAGATGTCCTGTATGTAACATGCACTTCGTGAATCATGGAATGGATGACCTGTCTGAACATTTGATAGCAGAGAGCATGAAGAGCAGTCCGGATCATGTGATGTGGCTCAACAGGGAAATTGGAAAAGAATCCATGAACACCGCTGATCTTTCACGCAAACTGCAAAATTTCTTTAAGAGTGATTCTGTGAGTTCCTGGATAAAGACACATTTTTTATCCAGATTCTACGGGGAAACTCCGCACCGTTTTGTTATTGCAATGCAGAGTCCATCAAGAGGAATGCTGGCTGGCTACGCTTATGAACATCACTTCTTCCTGAAGCAGTGGGTTAAATCGCTCGCATACATTGTTGCGAAAACAGATGCTGAGGAGGTGCAGAGAAGCGAGATCGATAATATGCTTGTGGAATTCTTTGGCTATGGTGGGAAACCAAGCCATCACGAGTTGCTTATCAGGATGGGAGAGGATCTTGGACTCAGCAGGAACTCAATAATCAACGGCACGCCGCTCCCACGAACCATGAAATCTGTTCAGACCTGGGAAATGATATGCAGGGACAATCACTGGCTTGAAGGTATGGCAGCCATGCATTCCCTTGAGCTTGTTGCGAGCAGGAATCTCAGGCAGATGGGATCCAGGGTCCATTACTTCAACGAGGAAATTCTTGAGAATAACATGTTCCCTGCAAGTGTGGTGGAATTCCTGAGAGAGGGCTATGAGGCTGATGTGGGTCATTCTGAATCCTCCCTGTTGCTCGTAGACAGATACTGCAATGGTGAAGAACTGAAGCAGGAAGTACTGGCTTCGTACCTTGAATCTGAAGAGGCATTCTATCGTTATCTGGATGCAAGATATCTTAGGGGTAAGGAATTTGAAGCGAAATTATAGCGGTTGCGCTCTCTGTGATGCAACCTGGGGAAATTACTGGAGAGAGATTGAGGGAGAGAATACATTCTTCTGCTGCAGCATATGTGCTGATGCATACGAAAACATGGTTAAGAGGGTGAAGCAGGAAACCGGATGGGATGAAATTAACTATCTGGAGATTTCAGGAAATTATTCAATGGGAAGGACCTGTTATGCGACTCACAGCGGTGATCGTCTTGATTTCTTCTTTAGGCACGAGGATGGCGAGATCACAGAATTCAGGATAATAGCCAGGAATTAACAGATGATTTCTCATACGCAGTGCTGTGATGAATAAGATACTGGCTTGTAATCCTCATTAATACTTAAGTTTTAAATAACTTTCTTCCCTTAGTATGTTATGTACGGTCCACTCAAGTATTATACCGAGGAATTTGTTAAGAATCTGGGTGACAGGGCAAAGGAAGTGCTTTCGTATATGTATCCTGCAGTAACAATGAGCGAGGAATCTGGAGAGATACTTATTGAGGCTGATCTTCCTGGATTTGACAAGAAGGATATCAAGGTCAGGCTTGAGAACAATGCAGTGATTATAAGTGCAACGAGGAAAATTGAGCCTAAAGGCAATGTCATGCTGAACCAGAGACCTGAAAAAATATACAAAAGGCTGAGGGTTCCTTACGAGATTGATCAGTCGGTTGACGTGAACGCAAAGTATGCCAATGGAATCCTCACTATTAAAGTTCCAGCAAAGGGGATGAAATCAGTCAAGATTGACTAATATAGAGAATCCCAACACATTATTTCCCTGAACCAGGCAATGGTTCCTGTATCCTCCTGCATGGAATTCAGGAATCTTATCCCTTTATCATCAGTACTATGAATGCAATCAGATCTGCGATTATTGAAGGATAACCAAGTATAGGATCTGAATGTGCCAGATATATGGCACCAAGCAGAATGAATCCAAGAAATACTGACCCCGGTATCCTGTAATCCTTTTTTGCAACATGGTTTGAGTCCTGTTCATCAAGCCTTCTCTTAAGCAGAGGCAGAACATCAAGCCCCTTTTCCAGGGACACTAACGCTTTTTTCGCAAACATGGATAGCTGGTATGAGTACAATTCATTGAGCATACCCTCCCTGTAGAGTATCTGGCTTAGCACCCTTATGAACCTGAAATCTGGATCTAGCTGCCTGCATATCCCTTCCAGGAGTGATGACATCCTCATGTACAGTACCAGCGACCTGGGAAGGCGGAACGGAAACTCGAAGATGACATTGTTTGCTACTTCCAGTATTTCCCTTATCTCGCGTTCTTCCGGATTTACACCTCTCATTCCTGCTATGGATAGTTCTATTGTTCTTCGAATTACCCCCCGGTTGGCAGCCGGAGATAGCGCGTTCATATCCAGCAGGGAATCAATAATGATGTCCGGATCAGAATTCAGGAGCCCCATGTAGAGCGATAGAAGATCAAACCTTGTCTTTTTGTCCAGAGAACCTACCATCCCGAAATCATACAGAATCAACCTGCCATCGTCGCTCACTGAGACATTTCCAGGATGTGGGTCTGCATGAAAGATGTCGTCTCTAAGCAGCATCCTGAGGAACAGCAGATCCAGATGGAATGCAAGGGACTTCATGTCAATGCCCGCTGATCGGAGTTTCTCTACATCAGTGATCTTTATTCCGGGAATGTATTCCATGGTCAGGACATGTTTGCTCGACACCTCCGGGAATATCTGCGGAATGATCACGTTCTCCCTGTCCTGGATATTCCGCTTTATCCGGTCGATATTCGATGCTTCTTTCCTGTAGTCCGCTTCATCAAGGACCCTTGACGAGAAATCTGCAATGACATTATCAATACTCAGAAACAGAAATCTGTCCATCCTGTTCCTGCCTAACCTGATCAGCCTCTTTATGATAATAAGATCCCGTTTTACAATCTCCTCTATCCTGGGACGCGTGACCTTGACCGCCACCTTCCTGCCATTATATTCTGCAAGGTAAACCTGACCGAGGGAGGCACCTGATATCGCCTTTATATTGAAATTCTTCAGTTCCTGATATCTTTCGCCAAGATCGGCCTTGATTGTTTCCTCGACTTCGTTGAACGGGGCCGGGGGAACATTGTCCTGGAGATCCTGAAACGATGCCAGATACTCCTTTGGCAGGAGATCAGGACGCGATGAGATGATCTGCCCCAGTTTTATATATGTTGGACCAAGTTCAATGAAAGTGTCTACAGCCTTTCTCCCGTGTTTCTCTCTTATTGGGTCCCACTCTTCAGCCTGTGATCCTCTTGCACTCTTCCTGTCCTTGAGATAATGCCTGAAAACAGGATATAGCTTGATTAGGACCTTGATCTCAGAACGCCTTATCCCTCTCTGGACAGTTTCAGTAGGCATAACACCAGGAGAGACAATTATCACTTAATAATTATTTGAAGGAAAGCTTCAAAAGGATTCTGTCCGATATCATTACCAGTAATCCTTGTTTATTAATTCATCGTAAAGATTCTGGATCTTGTTCTTTATCTGCAGTATCCCGTCGTTGAGAGATCCGATGGTGTTCTTGATCTTCTGGTTCTTGTATTCTGCAAGGAGAACCGAAAGCATTGGAAGCAGATCATTGTACATCTTGAGGGCATTAAGAAGAACGCTTCTGAGATCATCAACGTTGACCGGCTGATCTTCTGTGATCAGGTGATCGAGCATCTCATAATCCTTCACCACCTCATCCTCGGGAAGCTGATCCTGAGCAAATTCACCTGTTTCAATGGCATTCTTTATCTTTTCGATCTCCAATTTCTCCATGTTGATGAGATCGGTGAGAACGAGTTTCACATGGTCGAGCCTGGCATTCTTCCTGAGATTTTCATGGATAGACATATTCTTCCTGAAAAGCCCAGTTATTTTTTCCATGAGATAAGCATTTATTTCTGCAGGTTTCCGGTTAGAAATTGTTTCTCCATATCTTTTCTCGCTCATTTCAGTTAATTAGATACAGACTCCTTTATAACTTTTTCTGACACTTCATGTCAGTAATTGTCATTGTACCCAAAATTAATTCCTCATATGGTCTGATCACACATCTTCTAAGAAGAAAACATAATTAGCCGGATAAAATCCGGTATCGTGCTTGTTTCCCCTTCTATTATATCCTCAAACCTTCTCCATCTTTCAGATGAGATCGAAGAATGCCAGAAAGCCGGTATATATTCGTTTCACATAGATGTGATGGATGGACATTTCGTACCAAACTTAACGCTGGGGCCCGATTTTGTGAAGACCATGAGGAGATTCACCAAGACAAAACTAGAGTCACACCTGATGGTGGAAAGACCTGACAGGTACTACGGGGTTTTTCATGATGCCGGGTCCTCAACCATTCTTGTCCATTTGGAATCACCTGTTAACACTGGCCGTCTCATAAGAGAGATGGAAAAAAATGGCATTCAGTATGGAATCGTAGTGAACCCAGAAACTGATCTAAAAAAAGCATTTCCATTTATTGAAAATGCTGAAATCCTGCTCATAATGTCTGTTCACCCTGGTTTCTCTGGTCAGAGCTTTATAGAATCTACTGTGGGCAAGATTGTGGATGCAAGAAGATACATCGATGATGCTGGCCTGAAAACGAAGATAGAGGTTGATGGCGGGATCAACGACAGTACTGGTAAACTTGTTGCTAAAGCGGGAGCTGATATCCTGGTTTCAGCCTCATATATCTTCTCCGGTAACATTGCAGAGAGAATTTCCACTCTGAATTCGATTAAACCTGAGTAGGCTCTATCACTACTCTGCCTGTGCTTTTTGATTTGAAATAGTTCATTGCCTCCCTGATGCTGTCTAGTCCAAATCGCCTTTCAACAGGCATCCTGATATTCCCTGTCTTTGCAAGTCTCAGGATTTCATTCATGTCATCCCTGCTACCTCCAGTTGTTCCAAAAATTGAAATCTCTGAGCTGTAAATCTTTGATATGTCAAGTGTTGATTCTTTCCCGTTATAAATTCCGAACGTAACAATCCTCCCTCCTCTCTGTACATGATTGAAGGAATCAGCAAAAACAGAACTTCCCAGTGAGTTCAGAACTATGTTTGCCCTAAGATCCTGTGGAATCTCACCATACCTGTAAACCTTCTCTGCTCCATATTCTGAAATCCAAGGTTTTGCTGATACTGCATATACCTTCAGGCCCATGGATCGTGCAATCTGCATTGCCCAAAGACCTGTATTACCGGAAGCGCCGTACACAAGTATGCTTTCCCCTTTGTGAGGTTTCGTCCTTTTTATTGCATGATATGCGGTAAGCCCACCCACCGGAATACTCCCCGCAACATCTTTATCGATGTTGCCAACATTATAGACATTTCTTTCATCAACTTCAATTTCCTCGGCGTAAGAACCGTTGGTATTCACACCGAAGAGCCCACCATTCGTGCAGAGTTCTTCCCTTCCATCCAGACAGAAATCGCATGTTCCATCAAAAAGGCGTGGATAAACTATTACATTATCTCCCTTCCTGATCGAGTGCCCAGAATTAAGTGCGACACCAAAGCATTCTGTACCAGGAATGTGCGGCATAGGATTGATGCCGTAGATTATTTTCCCGTGTATGAGGTTGAAATCAACAGGATTGATGCCTGCCTGAACAACTTTGATCCTGATGTTCCCGGATGTTTCATTTACATCGATGTTCTTGATCTTGAGATATTCCAATCCCTGTGGATTTTCCAGAACTGCCGCTTTCATAAATTTAAGATAGCTATGGGTTATAAGTATTTTAAGTGGCATCTGCAGTATTTTCTCAGCATCATCCGAATGAATGTCTAGCCGAAATCATAACCTACTGATCGGTTGTAGTTCGTTCTCAGTGCATGTCGTTTGGCCCTCCTTCATGTGTGGCTTCGTGTGCCTCCTTAAGAGTTCCATTTATGAACTCATTAATAACCGTATCCATCTTCCTTGCACCGGAAACATAAATGTTAATTCTTCCCTTCGCGTACCTGAATGCTGGACCACCGATTCCAGCTGTGATAATTGCTGACGCTCTTTTCTCAATCACAGAATTTATTGCATGAATTCCTCTGGTCATCTTGGCTTTCATTGCAGGATTCTCATACTTTTCCACAATCCTGTACTTATTTCCGGAAATCTCGATCAGGACAAGTTCTGAACTTTCTCCAAGATCCTGAAGAATCTCATTTGACACTGTTGCACACACTAACATTCTTAACTTATCGCTTTCCGATAATAAACACAAACACCTCATATGTGAGGGTCTACAGAGAAATTATGCCGTGAGCCGGGATTGAACCAGCGACCTCCAGATCTTCAGTCTGGCGCTCTCCCTACTGAGCTATCACGGCTTGTGTGCCTGATCACTTCCTGATTTAATAACTTCCGCTTATTGATCTTGCGATTAGGCCGAAATAATTAAAGGACCACTCAGCTCGCCCGTCTCACATCATTTGCGTCAGCTTAGGCTGAATTCATCACTGTGGTCACTACTCTCAGAATAACCAGGCGATTAATAATTTTCCCCTGGGTCGTTGTGGAAAAAAGGGATAAGGGTCAGGACACTTTTGTGTGAAGTCCCGGATAAAGCTCCAAGTTACCATTTCTGAAATATTTTTCCTTCTTCATGCGTTCCTTATTTCTGTAACCGAAGGATATCTTCTCTATAAGTGCGATCCTTGAACTGATTCCTGATGCTTTGGTTATATGATGTGTGAAATAGTTCAATATGTTACTGAGATGGACCTTCATAAGCTTGCTACATCTTTCATTGCTTCCACATATGATTGCTTATTCATGAATACCAACTTTCTCAATATTTCTTAACTGCCCTGAATCCAACTCAAAACTTAAATGTTAAGTAAATCAACCCACAAGAAAGTGGGAAGAGCCAGAAATATTTAGAACAACATAATGATTACCACATACTGAAAGGGGGCTGTGGGGTAGCTTGGCATCCTACGGGCTTTGGGAGCCTGAGACCCCGGTTCAAATCCGGGCAGCCCCATTTAGAATTGGGGGATATAGATAAGCCGAAAACTTTTGTGATTTTTGATTTGAATATATTAATAAGTAAATATTATTCCTTTGAAACTGCTTTATTTTCTTTATCTAATTCTAATAGCTTTCTAGCAACCTTTTGCTTAACGTTGAAATGCTTTTTGCTTTTAATCAAAGATTTTTGGTAATACAAAGCTTGTTGTGATATTCCATTATTCTTAACATCCTTTGGCTTCAAGGATAGAATCCATTCCTTACACTCTAAACTCTTGACAATTTCATGGTCATTTGAATATTCTAAATACTTAGCTTCTTCAATGCCTAATTGATTTTCTTCTAAGTTATTAGATTCCTTTCCTATGAACCTGATTCTGTCTGCAATGATGTGTTTTCTGTGGGCCACATGGCCGATGTAATCGAATTTGTTATCGTTATGCCTTATGTAAGCTGTTAACACATCATCAAGGGATTTCCAGTATTCATTAGAACGCAAAGGACCCCTGATATAATGGTCTGAGGACATGGTTCTCGAATTGAGGACCCATGATTGAATGATTTATGGGCCATAGTGAACGACAGTTGACGATAGATGGGGAATCTTGACGGTCTGGGGGTATACTCTCTGTTCACTCTTTATCATCATCGTCAATTTAGAAATCGTTTAAGCCCCTTTAATCACAGTAAGAGGTCTATTTTACATGAGAGAAAAAATCAAACTGTGCG
>JBBYJL010000019.1:0-19690 GCA_043196285.1 Thermoplasmataceae archaeon
CTGCCCTGTATTTTATCATCGAAATAAGCGTGTTGAAAGGTATCTGTACAAATTTCTGGTTGTTGTGCCTTCCCATGTTTGTCTTCTGTTTCCATCCGCTGTTGATACACGTGCATAGAGAACCGTCTTTCTTTTTACACCCTTATAGAAAATTCTGTAAACATCTTCCTCACTGTAGTTGTATCTTTTGTTTGGGATTACAGTGTAACCAATCATTCCTGCCTTTGCATAAACATGAAGTGTTTTTCGGGAGATTTACAATAGGTTCATAACTTCTTCAGCTTTCATTGTCAATAACATGTAGATTAATAGTAAATAAAACTATCATTTATATTTACCATATTCGAAGAGCAAAAAACAAACTTCGGCCAAAACTATTAGAACAGGAAGTAAATGCCCATGAAGTCTCCTATTCCTCAGATATGGCAAGAATTTGTTACTTAATAAGTGTCAATTAGTTTGAGAAATCAAATAGTGTGGGGCAATCACCATTACTCAGAATTTCAAACCTTATTTGATCCAACCAGTTTAACAGTATTCTTTATTTATTGAAACAAGTCAATAATTTAATAATGTCGTGTTTTTTTCAATTCACTGTCTCCAAAATAGTTCAGCTTCCTTAAAGAGAGGACTCTGAGGAGTTTCTAGATTAGGAAAGAGTAAAAACGACTGAATTTCAGGCTGTATGAATATTTGAATGGTTAACTCTGAGACGGTTCATGTCTATGTAACATTTGAGAAATGAAGCCATTTTATACTGGTTGCCTATAAACTTCCATGGTCAAGTACTTGTACCGATGCAGGGACATAGGCTACGACTGTAGCTTCGAATTTGAGGCAGCAGAAAAAAAGGATCTTATGCCAAGAATAAGGATTCATACAAGATACGCTCACCAAATTTTTGAGATGAAGGAAGAAATGATCAAGAAAATTGAGGCGGCAATCAAAGAAATCAACGAATAACGTTAGTATAATTATCAGTAGTGCATTCAGGTTTTGTGTTTAGTAAAATCCCGACAATTCTGAAATCAGAAGAGATTCTTGATAAATCACTTTCAAGGGCAGTAAAGATTGAGGTACCATATCAAAAGGAACTTAAGGACAAGGTAAAGGGGGAGGTTATATCGAAGGTGGCACTTGTAGAGAAGATTTCTACAGGGCACTTGTCCAGAATAATCAAAAAATTTCCAACAATCGAGAAGGTTCACCCATTTTATTATGCTCTTGTTGATCTGATGTTTGATGTCGACCATTATAAAATGAGTCTCTCACGAGTTCAGTGGGCAAAGGAGAAAATAGTGGACATATCCACGATGACAATCAGGTCAGTAAAGCGAGCACAGTATCCTCAGGCGATGAATAAAACCCTTAAGGCATTTTACGGTCGTTTCTCATCAATAATTAATGGGATCAGCAAGGATCTAGAATTTCTCTCACAATGCAGAGAATATATGAGAAGGATTCCAGAGATCGATCCTGTTCTCCCTACTTTTATAATAGCAGGAATGCCAAACGTTGGAAAGAGTTCATTGCTATCTGCCTTGACGAATGCCCAGCCCAAGATCGCTGAGTATCCGTTCACAACTCAGTCAATATATATAGGTCATACAAAACTGGGTAACAACATAGTCCAGATGGTCGATACCCCTGGCATACTTGACCGGTCGATGAAGGACAGGAACGAGATGGAGATGAAGGCTATACTTGCGTTGAAGCATATTGACGGCGTTATACTTTTCCTATTCGATAGGAGTGAAATAACCTCATATAAAGTCGAGGATCAGGAAAAACTTTACAGTGAGATAAAAACTCTGCTAGACAAGCCAATCATCAGGATACAAAGCAAGGCAGACATTTCCAGATCTGTCGCCGAGACAGTTGTGGTTTCAGTAAATGATCAGAAAAGCATAGATAATCTAAAGGGCTTGATGATCAAGCATATTGAAGGTAGGTTCAGATGACTATCGAGGACGACATCAGGCTGCAGGCTATAAAGAACGCATTTTTGCACGACGGGAAGGCCGAAGTGAAAGCAGTGTCTGCAAAGATTTTCGGAGAACATGCAGAAGCACGGATTGATCCTAAGAAGGTGATATCTATGGTAAACACGATAGTCAACGAGGTCAATTCAATGGGAAGAGAAGCAATTGAGAGTGAAGCAGTGAAACATTTTCCGGAACTTCTCGAAAAGGGCACTCAGAAGGAGGAGAAGAGACTTCCAGACCTGGACAATGTCGGTGACAGGGTCGTAATGAGACTTGCCCCGTCTCCATCAGGGCCTCTACATCTAGGCCATTCAAGAATGGCAATTCTTAACGATGAATATGTCAAAAGATACGGTGGGGAACTCATACTAAGGTTGGAAGACACAAACCCCGCTAATATTGACATGAATGCATACGAGATGATACCTGAAGATCTTAAAGGGCTTGGCGTGAGGGTTGACAAGATTGTCATCCAGTCGGATCGGTTTGATCTCTACTATGAAGAGGCAAGAAAACTGATAGCAAGAGGTAATGCTTATGTATGCTTCTGCAGGCAGGAAGACTTCAGGGCACTCAAGATTGAGTCAAAAAGCTGTCCGCATAGGGATATCGAACCTCAGGAAAACATGAGAAGGTTTGAAGAGATTCTTGCGGGTAAATACCGGGCTGGCGAAGCCACTGTGGTGATAAAAACAGATCTGCGCCACCCGAATCCTTCACTGAGGGACTGGATTGCCTTCAGGATAGGAAAGGCAAAACATCCCAGAACTGGAGAGAAATATCACCTTTATCCCATGATGAACTTCAGTGTTGCGGTGGATGATCATTACCTGGGGCTTACCCATGTGCTGAGAGGAAAGGATCAGCTGAACAACACCAGCAGACAGAGATTCATTTTTGATTATAATCAGTGGCAGGTCCCGCAGTATTATCATTATGGGATGATATCAATCCCGGGTGAAAGGCTTAAGACTTCAATTATAAGAAAGGATATCAATGCCGGAAAGTATTCTGGCTGGGACGACATAAGATTAAACACTATCAGAAGCCTTCTGAAAAGAGGGTATCAGCCGGAGACATTCAGGAGATACTGGATAGAATCCGGACTCAGGGAAATAGATGCAGGTTTTTCATGGGAAATATTCAACTCAATGAACCGGGAGGTGGTGGACAGAAATGCGAAGAGACTATTTTTTGTCAAGGACCCCGTGAAATTCAAGGTGCGACACTCTCCGGAAATGGACGTCAAAATTCCGTTTCACCCTGAACATAAAGAAATGGGATTCAGGGAATTTAATATGAAGGCAGATACTGAAGTCTTCATCTCCTCTGACGATCTCAACAAGTTGGAGACAAATCCATCGATCAGGCTTAAGGATCTCTATAATGTCTCGCTGAAAGGTAAAGATCTGGTCTACAGTGATGACCAGAAGTTCGACCCCAAGACCACAAGAATAATTCACTGGTGTCCACCAAACTCAGACAACTTCGAGGTATTGAGACCTGATGGCAACAGAGACACCGGGTTGATAGAAAAATCACATCTTCTTGTCCAGGGTATTTCCCAGTTTGAGAGATACGGATACGTAACTCTTTCCAGAAAAAATGATGAGGGGTATTTTCTTCACAAATGACCTTAGTGTTGCTCTGGGTTAACTCTTATGTATGGAGGAAAAGTTTTGAGAAGTATTATCTCGCCAACGGCCTTGACAAGCCTGTAAGGTATCGAGATCGGTGCACCACCCTCTACAAGGTCTGGATTCGTTTCGTCAACGTAAAGACCATAGATTGAGTTCCTCTCAAAATCCAGGATCACGTCGGATACCTTGCCTACAGGATTCCCCTGGTGATTGTATACTATTCTGCCGGTCAGTTCAGAGATCCTAGACAACATATTTATCACAAAATAGAGCTTTTATTCTTAAATTTATCTGGTACTCTTTCCTTGCAAATGTTAATGAAGTTGATGAAAAGTTCTCGGCCATATTCAGTGTTGTTCACTTCTGGATGATATTGGACCCCATATATTGGTAAAGTCCTGTGGGCGAAAGCCTGTACCGCACAGTTGTCGGACTTCGCAACAAGAGTTAGTTCAGGCGGTATTCTTTTAATCTCGTCATTGTGATTTTCCCATGCAATTATTGTATCTGGCATCTCCTTAAATATACCTACCTTGTTGAGAATATCAACTTTTGTTTTTCCATATTCAGGTCTTGTACCAGGTCCAACTTCTCCTCCATAGTGCAAGGCAATGAACTGAGCTCCAACACATATTCCTAGAACCGGAAAATCATGATCGTCTATAAAGGATGAGACATTTCCAAGTTTGTCAAGCTCAGACGTAATACTCGGTGCACCACCAGAAAGAACGAGACCATCACTGTCATCCAGAGATTTAGAACTGATCGTGTTCGGCCTGATTTCACTATCTACACCGAGCGATTTGAGAACATGCCATTCCTTGTGTGTCCACTGTCCCCCGTTGTCGATTACATCAATACGCATCGATCACTCTAATCCGGGAATGTTAAGAGCTTTACTGATCTCTTTGTATCTGTTTCTAATAGTTACTTCAGTAACGCCGGACACTCTGGCAACTTCTTTCTGGGTTCTCGGTTTACCGACTAACACAGATGCGATGTATATAGAGGCAGCCGCAACTCCTGTAGGCCCTTTACCAGATGAAATTCCACTTTCAATGGACTTTCTCACTATATCTTCGCTTATAACAATCGCCTGTTTATCAAGATCAAGCTTATTGCAGAACTGCGCTACATAAGAGTAGGGTGTTGTGGGCTTAAGATTCAGGCTAAGTTCTTTTGCAAGATGCCGGTAGGCCTTCCCAATTTTCTTCTTGTTAACTTCTGACGCCTTGGATATTTCATCAAGTGTCCTTGGAAGGTTAACCATCCTGCATGCCGCATATAGCGAGGCGCACACAATGCTCTCTATGCTCCTTCCCCTTATCAGATTCTTTTCAACAGCCTTCCTGTAGACCAGGGCAGCAGTTTCTTTAATATCTTTAGGTATTCCAAGTTTACCGCCGTTGTCGTTAAGCATTTGCAGAGCGAGTGAAAGATTTCTCTCTGCTGCATTACTAACCCTAATTCTTTGATGCCATTTTCTCACCCTGTAAATCTGGGCTCTATTTTTATGTGGTATACGCTTGCCGTAGTAGTCCTTGTTTGACCACGAAATCTCCGTCGCAAGCCCTTTATCATGGCTCAAAAAAGTCATTGGCGACCCTGTTCTGGCCCTTCTGTCGTCCTGTTCAGAGTCAAAAGATCTCCATTCGGGTCCCTGATCTATGAGTGAATCCTCGATCACTATTCCACAGTCATTACAGATAAGTTCTCCCCTCTCATAGTCCCTAACCAGATGTTCCGATCCACATTCCTGACACTTCTTGCCCTGCAAATCTTTAGCTGTTGAGTTCATATTAACACCAAGATAATAATTGCTCTTCCAACATTCGTTTCTGTATTAAACCTTTTGCTTCTGTATAATTAGTTAGGTTTTATCTAGAAATGAGCATTTGTTTGGTATAGTTCAATAATCCACTGCTCCAGGAAACACATTATACGAATTACTAAATAATAATTTACTTAAAGTTACTAACTTTATTTTCTTTAGTAAAACAGGGATTTTGTGTGCGACTTGATGAATGATCTGACAAACTTATTAAACAATGGTTAAAAGACAGATTTGTAATCAAAATGTTATACAAACATTTATATACTTTATAGATATACTAATATAAACATTTCTAAAAATGGTCAATGTTCTATATTCTAGAGTGGTTAATATGGAAGGCAAGTTGGATATAGTATCGGCGAGGGCCGATGAGGTACTCGTTCGTTTGGGCAATTGCCTCAAAATGGATGCAAAAGTGGTGGACAATTCAGGTAAGGTCCTGGGGAAGATAGTGAGAATAATGGGGCCGGTCTCAGAACCTTATGGGTTGATTAAACTAAGAGGTAATGTCGAACTTGAAGGTAATTTGTTTATAAAGTGTTAAGAGGTGATAAAAATGGATGAGAAACAGGCAAAAAAGAAAATAGATGAAATCGTCAAATGTCCAGAGTGTGGTTCTACACAGCTTATTAGAGATTACGAGCGCGGTGAACTGATCTGCAATAACTGCGGGATAGTTATTGATGAAAGCTACTTTGACCAGGGGCCGGAATGGAGGGCATTCGATTCAGAACAGAACGATTCCCGATCGAGAGTTGGTTCCCCTATGACATTCACAATACATGATAAGGGCTTATCTACGGATATATCTTGGAAGAACAAGGATTCTTACGGAAAATCAATTCCAACCAGGAATAGGGCGCAGTTGTACAGATTGAGGAAATGGCAGAAGAGAATAAAGGTATCAAATGCCGCTGAGAGGAATCTTTCGCAAGCTTTACAGGAACTTGAAAGGATGGCATCCAACCTCAGCATTCCAAACGATGTTCGTGAGAGCGCAGCGGTTATATACAGAAAAGCAGTGAAACAGAACATGATACGTGGCAGAAGCATAGAAGGTGTGGTCGCAGGATCAATATACGCTGCATGTAGAATTACGAACGTTCCAAGAACACTAGACGAGATAGCATCTGTAACACGCGTGAAGAAAAAGGAAATAGGAAGAACCTACAGGATCATGAGCAGGTATCTCAAGCTTAATATCCTCCCGTCAAAACCAGAGGACTATGTAAACAGATTCTGCAGCAAACTGAAACTCTCTCCTGACACTAGGAAGAAGGCAAATGAGATACTGAAGATGGCAAAAGACAACGAACTAACATCGGGAAAAGGTCCTACTGGTGTAGCTGCAGCCGCTATTTATATAGCATCTCTGATGAACAATGAAAGGAGGACACAGAGATCAGTCTCTGAGGTCGCAGGCGTCACTGAAGTGACTATCAGAAACCGTTATAAGGAGCTTGCAGAAAAGCTATCCCTAGACGTAGAGGAATAATTATTCTATTTTTCTAATTTTTTCAAACATTTCAATCTGCCCTAATATCTCGTTACACACGTTAAAGATAGAATTATATTTTATAGAGGGAATGATGATTTTTAAGACATCACCATCACAGTGACAATCGATGGACGTATCATTATCCGGTCTCAAAATATTCAAAATGGCTGAGCAGTCATTCTCCACTCTGATATTCATAGTAATGGAAGGATCATTTCCAGGCATCTGTAAGGAATAAACAATTAATATATAGAATATTTTTG
This sequence comes from Thermoplasmataceae archaeon, assembly GCA_043196285.1. Taxonomy (GTDB): domain Archaea; phylum Thermoplasmatota; class Thermoplasmata; order Thermoplasmatales; family Thermoplasmataceae; genus JAKAFX01. The sequence goes on from JBBYJL010000019.1 coordinate 7,221, forward strand.
AATTGTATTCAGACATTGTTTTGTTTTCGCAAATCCACTGTACAATATAGGAAAAAAGATATCTCATTAGATTATGTCGGTAAAAAAAGCGGAGGTTGCAGAGCTTGGTCAAATGCGACAGACTCAAGATCTGTTTTCGTAGGAATTCGCCGGTCCGAATCCGGCCCTCCGCATTTTATTTGATAATTAACGGAGTCTCAACTTAATGGAAAGACAAGAATGCTGGAGACTCATACAAAATTTAGAATATTCAAATTATGATTCCGGAAACTAACCATAACCTTGCCTTTTGCTTTCACAGGATCGAGAAATTCAAACGTATTAGAGCCTGTATTAGAGGACTATTGATTCCTTGTCAATGTTTCTCCCATCGATGCCAAGCTTTTCTGTCTCAATCTCCAATCCATTGTAGAGCTTAGTCCTGTCTTTACGGGAATAAGCTGAAGCAGTGACTCTGCCGATCGAATCACCTTTCAATATGCCGCTTCCACTGGTTCCTGTGGCAATCAGAAGATTGAGCGATCTGAATATGTATGGTGTCTTGTCGATGGTGTTGTAAGAATAATAACCTGCCCATTTGGATGTAACTCTTGATGAACGAATCGATGGGATATAGGCCTGGGCTAACTGGTAGAGACTGAGCTCATAAAAATCATCTTCTGGTTCTGGATTTTCGTTGAAAGAAAAGTCCCTCCCAATGTCATCCGCAACACCAATCCAGAAAGATTTTTCCTTGGGAGCTGGTCGGAGGTAGACACCCCTGGAGGGAAGAATAGTGAATGGATACACTTTAGAATCAGTATACGGGGACTGGGATACCATTTCCTGTATCTGGCTACCTGAGACCTGGAATATCTGTCTCTTCTTTGGTCTCACATGGCTATCTATTCCCAGTGGGTCCAAAAGAGCAGTTGTCCAAACATCGGTAGCGAAAAGAAATTCACTGGCGGTTAATTCTCCTATATTGGTAGTAAGGCTGGAAACAGTTTTATCTTGCCAGAGGAAGGGTTCGCCCGGGTAGTTCAAAGGGTTCACCGGCGTCATGTTAAGCCTTTCAACATTTGTGTTGAATTTGAATTCTACACCCATTTCTTTTAGTCTGTTGTAATAGAAATTACAGATGAGGTCGGGATCGATTATTCCACAGTTTTTACCAAGGATACCGACATCTATGTTCTTCAATCCCATTATTCTTGACTGCTCCCCGGTTTGTTCAAGTACCAGGTAATTGTCGCTCGACAAGTCTGATCTATCATAGAATTTAAGATCAGTCTTAGACTCCATGCTCCTGAGAATGTCTGTTCTGCTATCTTTCTCACTAAGAAGGAATAAATATCCAACAAATTTCATGCCGAGATCAAATCCACTTTTCTGCTGGATATCCTTGTAAAACGCTATAGTTCCATTGGAAAGCCTGAAATTAATATCCGAAGTGAAAAGATCCCTGAATCCTGCAGCGCTCCTAGCTGTATTGCCCTGAGCGAATGTAGGGGCTCTATCAATAACAGTAATCTCAATGTCGGGGTTCTCTTCCTTGATATGAAAAGCGGAGGAAAGTCCAGTAATGCCTGCGCCTACCACTAACAAATCTGGGTTAACCATAGAAACATACAGGATATTTCAGGTGGGTTAATATTCATTCCCGTATTAGTGATCATTACCTAACAATATCCAGGTGGTCATCATCAACTGCTTAGAGATCATTATTCAAGCTGTATTGTTTATATTCAGTGAGCTAACCGAATGATCTGGGTTTTTATAGTAAATATTTCTAATTCAGTATTTTAATATACCGATGATCAATTATGAAAATATGGCAATTGGAGAAACAATAATTCTTAGAGTAGCTGAGGCGAACTCTACTGACCCCGGGATGTCAAGGGTGAGATTAGATGAAGATTCACGTATAACACTGGGCGCCGAAATTGGCGACGTGGTGGAGATCGAGAAAACAAAGAAGACGATAGGTAGAGTCTTCAGAGCGAGACCTGAGGACGAGAATAAGGGAATAGTTCGCATAGATGCTGTCATGCGAAACAACTGCGGCGTTTCCATAGGAGACAAGGTCAAGGTACGAAGAGTGCAGGTAGAGGAGGCTAAAAAAATCACCCTTGCACCAATAATCAGAAAAGACCAGAGGCTGAAGTTCGGAGAGGGCATTGACGAGTTTGTGCAGAAAGCATTGATCAGGAGACCAATGTTGGAGGGAGACAATATAAGCGTGCCCGGCCTTACACTAGCAGGACATTCAGGTCTGTTATTCAAGGTTGTTAAGACTCTTCCAGCGAAAATCCCTGTTGAGGTTGGAGAGCAAACTAGGATTGAGATTAGGGAAGAACCCGCTTCAGAGTTACTGGAAGATGTGTCGAGAATAAGCTATGAAGATATTGGGGGTCTCTCGGAACAACTGAGCAAGGTAAGGGAGATCATTGAACTTCCATTGAAACATCCGGAACTCTTTGAGAGGCTTGGAATTTTCCCTCCGAAAGGTGTACTGCTTTATGGGCCACCAGGAACAGGAAAAACACTGATCGCGAGAGCCGTGGCCAACGAAACAGGTGCTAATTTCATATCGATTAATGGCCCTGAAATAATGAGCAAGTACTATGGTCAGAGCGAGCAGAAACTCAGGGAAATATTTACCAAGGCAGAAGAATCAGAACCATCTATAATATTCATTGATGAAATTGACTCGATCGCTCCGAAGAGGGAAGAGGTCCAGGGAGAGGTTGAAAGAAGGGTCGTTGCACAGCTGCTAACCCTAATGGATGGCCTGAAGGAAAGAGGCCATGTTATAGTTATAGCTGCTACTAACAGGATAGAGGCCGTTGACCCAGCTTTAAGAAGACCAGGAAGATTTGACAGGGAGATCAACATCGGTGTTCCCAGCAAGAACGGCAGGAAGGAAATCATATCAATACATACAAGAGGTATGCCTATGGGGATAGACGAAGCCAGCAAAAATGCTTTCCTGGACAAGATCGCAGATCTGACATATGGCTTTGTGGGGGCCGATCTCGCAGCTCTAGCCAGAGAAAGTGCAATGAATGCCCTTAGACGTTATCTACCAGAAATAGATCTTGACAAACCAATACCTGCTGAAATTCTGGAAAAGATGCAGGTAACCGAGAACGATTTCATGGAGGCCTTGAAATCTATAGAACCAAGCAGCCTGCGGGAAGTTACTGCAGAGATACCTAACGTCAAATGGGATGACATCGGTGGGCTGGAGTCTGTGAAAACTGAGCTTAAGGAAGCTGTCGAACTCCCCCTGCTAAAGCCTGATGTTTTCAAGAAACTTGGTATCCGCGCACCGAAAGGATTTGTCCTTTATGGGCCACCCGGCGTGGGAAAGACACTGCTTGCCAAGGCTGTCGCCAGTGAGAGCCAGGCTAATTTTATTTCAATCAAGGGGCCAGAGGTTCTGAGCAAATGGGTTGGTGAGAGCGAAAAAGCGGTTAGGGAAATCTTCAAGAAGGCGAAACAAGTCGCCCCCTGTATAGTTTTCCTGGACGAAATAGATTCTATAGCTCCAAAGAGAGGTAGTTATGGAGACTCTGGTGTCACCGAAAGAATCGTGAACCAGCTGCTTACATCTCTGGACGGAATAGAGGTGCTTCAGGGCGTAGTTGTTATAGCCGCAACCAACCGACCAGACATACTTGATAATGCATTGCTGAGAGCCGGAAGATTTGACAAACTCATCTATATACCACCTCCTGACAGGGAGAGCAGGCTCAAGATACTTCAGGTGCATACTTCAGGGATGCCCCTTGGAAAGGATGTCAAGCTGGAAAAGATTGCGGATCAGACTGAAGGCTATGTAGGTGCTGACCTTGAAAATCTGTGTAGAGAGGCTGGAATGATGGCATACAGGGAAAACCCTGAAGCGTCCCAGATAATGCAACGCCACTTTGAGATGGCAATGAAGACTGTGAAACCTTCAGTGGACGAAAACGTCATTAAATTCTATGAGAATGTGTCGGCAAATCTGGGTAAAACAATAAGGGAGAGAAAGAAGGACATAGAAGATCTTGGACTTTACCAGTAGTCTGAGAACTTTTAATAGTCCCTTCACATTCATTTTCATATGAAAAAATATCTGTTTGACCTGATATCAAAGGATGTCGTTACCACTTCAGGACAGATGATTGGCAAGGTTCATGATTTCGTGTTTGACACAGATCGGGGGCAGATAGTCAGTGTGCTCGTAGAGCCATTAAAGGAGATAAATGTCAGAGAGTTTCAGAAAGACGCTGAAGGCTTCTACTCAGTTTCTCTGAGAAATATAACCTCAATGGAAGATTTTGTTGTCGTTGATCCGTCGGTAAAATGAATAATTTTACAATCCGTCAACCGGCTAACCGATTGGCTTCATCAGTTTACTGCTGGTGAATCGGAGATATACCTGAGTATGCCCGCCAGACCGCCAAATGCTTTTTTAAGCAGCATCCCCTCCTCACTCTCCTCGGATATTAGTTCAACCCTTGCACCTGAAGCTTCCGCAAGTTTGAAGATATAGTCTACAAGATCCTCCTTCTCCTTTACAATCATGGGCGTTGAACATTTGGGGCAGTTGATTGGTTCATCCTTTTCCTTATGCAGTTCGATCTCGTTACCGCAGGAAGGGCACTGATACACGAACCTGTACTTGTTCAAGCCTTCTGATATTAGAACCGTGTCAACCTTCTTTTCCTGAAGACTCTTTACTACAGCATTCTCTCCATAGATACCCAGTCCTCCGTTTACCTTGCTTATCTCCTGCATAAAACGATCCATAAGATCCTTCTCCCTGGAGATCTGCATATCCTTGATAGTTCCGGATGCCTTTTCTACAAGCTCCCTAAGTCCAGTCTCGTCTGTATATCCAATGTCGAAAGGATCCGCTACCTTCTTTTTTATTTCAGGTCTTAAATACTCCTTCTCGAGGAAATATTCTTTGGTTGCGCCAGGACCTCCTATGAATACAGCCTTCATCTCCCGGATTTTCGGCATGAATGCATTGTTGGCAATTTCTCCAACCTTTTTGAAGAATTCATGAGCAGCTATCTCTATTAGCCTCTCATATCTTCGCGATGATTGTCCCCCCTGGTGATGCTTGCTCGGTACAAGGGATTGTTCATTTGAAACGATCTCAATGCTGGTTCCGTTGAGAAATCCTATAGTTGCCTCTTTTCTGTCGATGACTATAAGGCCGTAAATCTCTTTGTTTTCCAACTGAACCTTCAGTTGTTCCAGATGGAATACAGAATCACATTTGTACATGAATGTCTGTATGGGATCAGGCGGCTCGATGATCTTGGTGTACATCTCAGTCTGATCTCCTCTTGTTGCAATATGACCGACAAAAAACACAAGGCCATGCTCGGGGGGAGCCTTATAATACTTCAGTCTGGACATTATAGACTCTATGGCCGCAAGCACATTTTTTCTGGTTGACTTTGACTTGATGTTCGAGGAGGTCGAATACTCCTCCCTCAGGTACTGGATTACGTCGTAAATTTGCTTGTCCGGTGGTATGTAAAGCGAGATCAGCTCAGTGCCTCTTCCCTTTTGCTCTGCAATTTCCTGAATTGCTCTCTTGAATTCATATTTCCTGATCTGTAAATCACCGTCGGACATTTTAATAGAAAGTTTATGAATGTATATAATGCTAATCCTCGGACGGGTATATTTTCACATATTTCCAAGAATTATATACGAGGGCAGGAGTCCGTTCATGGGGAATTAGAAATGTCTTTGCGGAAAAGAACTGAATACCATAGAATGTGTGTAATTGCTTAGTTTTTTATCTCCGACGGTATTCTCTTCTGTATGAAAACCGCAGTGATTTCACTGGGAGGTTCCATCATCTCAGGCGATCCCCTCGATTTTGAACTGATCCTTTCCCTGAGTAAGAAACTCCAGTCGATGGATGACTTCGATCATCTCGGTATAGTTGTTGGAGGCGGGAAACTTGCAAGATCGTACATAGAAAAACTGAGAGAGTTCGGAATAAACGAGAATATCCTCGATGAGATTGGGATAAATGCCACAAGGATGAATGCGCTTTCCATAGCATCTTTTTTTGAGAACTCCAATACAAAGATACCAGAAACGGTGAATGAGGCTGCAGAACTGATGCAGATCTATAAATTCGTTGTGATGGGTGGCACAGAACCCGGACACACAACTGATACTGTGGCTGCACTCCTTGCTGAAAGAATAAATTGCAAGATCCTCATCAACGGTACATCCGTCGATGGAGTATATGATATGGACCCTAAAAAAAACCCGGGGGCGAAGAAGATCGGAAACATAGGTTATGCTGACGCGATAGCGCTTTCAAGCAGGAGTTCTAAGGGTGCAGGACCAAACGTTTTCATGGATATTACTTCTCTGCATATTGCAATGCGATCCAAAATAACGGTTTTTGTTATAAACGGCAGAATATTACCGGAATATGAGTCCATACTGAAACACCATACCACAGATGGGACTATAATAGGATGATCCAATCATGATTAAGGTTCGGATACTGCAAATCTGAAACAGTCACTTCAAACTTTATGGATCAGATTCGTTCAATCAGTACCTGCAGCTTTTCACCATCAATATCCCAGGATTTCTGGTTTTTGTCGCTGGCAAACCTTACCCTATCTGCAAGAGTCTCTTGGGACACTTCCTTCATGAAACGCTTCATTGACTCAATCACTATGGGAGTTCCATCGAGAGTAACTGAGATCTTTTCGTCGTAGTTGAGATTCATCTCCTTCCTCATGACCTGTATCCTGCGTATTATTTCCCTTGAAATACCTTCGTAAACAAGATTCTGGTCAATGCTGGTGTTGATAAAAATCTCCACACCGGTCCTTTCGTCTCTGGAATATGCATATCCCTCAACAGGAACCTCATTTATCACAAAACATTCTCTGGGAAGTTGCATTTCTTTAAAGCTCAGACTTCCCCTCGTTTCCAGTTCAGCGACAAGTCCCTCTGACCCTGTTGCAGATAAAAATTCCATCAGGGATGGCATTTCAGACCTGACAATAGGGGCAGCTTTTTCCTTGACAATTGATATGGATTTTCTTACTGGCCTATCATTGCCGGAGATGAGGCTTATTCTTTTTGAGTTGAGTTCAGCACTAATAGATGAGATGATCTCCTGAGAAAGGTCCACCGGAGAAAATATTAGTATCTCCTGAACAGGCTGCCTCCCCTTTATCTTTGCCGCCTGCCGGGTCCTTCTGGCGGTCTCAATTACTGAGTATGCAATCGTCATCTGCTTCTCAAGTCCAGGCTCTAACAATGAATCGTCTGATTCAGGATACGTATCAAGATGTACACTATCTTCAGGTCCATTAAGCCTTGTGTAAAGGTAGTCCGAAAAGAAAGGCGCGAATGGGGCAAGCATTCTTGAGATAGCCATCAGTGATGAATAGACAGCATTATACGAACTATCCTTATCCCCGATGCTTCCTGACCAGAATCTCTCCCTTGAAAGTCTGAGGTAGAAATTGGAAAACTCATCAATTAGTACTTCAATTTCCCTGTATGCAAGATGAGGCATGAAGGAATCCATGTGAGCAGTTACTCTTGATATGGTAGTGTTGAGTCTTGACATGAGATATCTGTCCATTATGTTGGAATACTTCACAGGTCCACGGTAAGTGTAGGAATCAAGATTTGCATTGGAACTGAAGAAAGAATAAACATTAAGGAGTGTGTATAACGATCTTCTTGAAATCTCACCTATAAACTTCCTGTCCAGATTCCTTGTTTTCCAAGGGAGGCCTGTTAGAAAGAAAAGTCTCAGAGGATCAGCTCCAATTTCCTTCAGAAGGTCGGTTGCAAGCACAAAATTTCCCTGGCTTTTACTCATTTTTCTACCTTTGTCGTCTAGAACAAATTCAATGGTCAGGACATTGGAATAGGCATTTTTTTCAAACAGGAGTGTAGATATAACGTGCAGAACATAAAACCAGCCCCTCGTCTGATCTATGGCCTCGCTGATATAATCAACTGGCAAGTTTTCATCAGGATTGAATTTATGAGAGAAAGGATAATGCATAGCAGCATAGGTAGCGCTGCCTGAATCGAACCAGGTATCTATCACATATGGCTCTCTTCTCATGTCCTGTCCGCATTCCTTGCACTTCAGGATTATGCTGTCAATGTAAGGTACGTGAGGATCGGATATTCTAAACCCAGTTTCATTTTCAATCTCTGAGAAACTGCCCACTGCACGACTGTGCCCGTTGACGCAGGTCCACACTGGAAGAGGTGTCCCCCAGTACCTGTTCCTGCTGAGAGACCAATCTTTTGCCTCCTCAAGAAAGTTCCCAAACCTGCCGTTTTTCAGAGTTTCAGGAAACCAGTTTATCTTCTGATTGTTTTCGCTTATTTCTTTCCTGAACCTTGATACCCTAATGAACCAGGTCTCCAATGGGTAATAGAGAAGTGGAGACTTGCATCTGTAGCAGAATGGGTAGGTATGCTCTATTTTGGTACTTTTGAAGAGCAGACCATGATCTTTCAGGTATTTCAATATCTCCCTGTCAGCATCCTTAACAAACATACCATTCCATGGCATGGAGGAGGAGGCAAATTTACCAGAAAGATCGACCGGGTTCAACATTTTCACGTGCTCCCTCTTGCCGATGTCAAAATCATCAGCTCCGAAAGCTGGTGCCACATGGACTATTCCTGTTCCCTCTTCCTTTCCCACAAAGCTCCCTGCTACCACGCGCATGGTACCTGAAGGCGCCTTCATCATTGGTATGAGCTGCTCATACTGCATCCCCAGAAGATCAATCCCTCTCAATTCCTTAATCAATTCATGGCCATCTGAAAGAAGCTCGTCCACTTTTCCCCTTACCAGATAAAGTTCTTCGTTTCCATGTTTTACAAGCACGTAATCAAACTCAGGATTCACAGCCAGGAATTCATTGGAAGGAAGAGTCCATGGGGTAGTTGTCCAAGCAAGAAGATAACGATTGTTGAAACCTTTGATCCTGAATTTAACGTAAACAGAAGGATCTTTGACCTCCTCATATCCCTGTGCAACCTCGTGTGAGCTTAGGGAGGTTCCGCACCTGGGACAGTAGGGCACTATCTTGTAGTCCTTTTCCAGGAGTTTCCTGTCAAAAAGGTTTTTCATGGCCCACCACTCGCTTTCAATGTATTCAGGTTTCAGAGTAACATATGCATTTTTGTGATCGACTGAGAATCCAAGCAGCGTGTCCATCTCCATCCATTCATCAATGTACTTGAAGACGCTTTCCCTGCAGTACGCATTGAATTTCTCTACGCCAAGATCCTCTATCTCCTTCTTACTCTTTATTCCGAAATGCTTCTCTGCTTCAATCTCTACGGGTAAACCATGGCAGTCCCAACCACCCGTCCTTCTTTCGATTCTGTATCCACGCATCGTCTTGTATCTAAGGAAAACATCCTTTAGAGTCCTGGTCATGGCGTGTCCTATATGCGGTCTTCCGTTTGCAGTCGGAGGGCCTTCTAAAAAAACGAAGTGTTTCCCAGAAGAATTAAGGTTCAGTATTCTGGCTGTAATGTTCTTCTCTTTCCACCGTTCTGAGACTTCAATGTTCACTTTTGGCATTGTAATATTTATATCCACTAAGTCATACTTCAAATCGGCCATCTAAACTAGGGTTAATGGCATAAACAATATTTAGATTTTTTAAAGAAGGGTCACAGGACTTTTATGTGGTTGATATTTCATGTAACATCCACTTCCCAATTCAAAGGTTGCCGGCGGAATCTTCACAGGCTTGAATTATCCCTTGCCAGAATGTATTATATCCAGGATGCTGAGCCGCATGATTTTATGGATGCGGAAATGTATGGATCATTATGCAATCAGACCCCTCTCATGTCTATCCGTTGGCGGACAGGAAATATGTCGATTTTCCATATAAACAGGATCAATCCCATAACCTGTCTGGCGAAACGAGAATTCTCGCTCGCAATGTAAAAATCTTGATTTCAGAAGAATCATCATCTGTTGTTAAGAGGAAAAAGACCTGCAATTTCTTTAGTGTCTACACAAATAATCATTCAGGACGAACTCAGGAAGCTAGACTTGATAATCCCAAGAATCAATTTCTGTCCCCAATCATGACCTGATGTTTCCTATTGGAGGCATCCTTGAAAAGTGCTCGTATCCTCTGCTCACTATAGGGCGCCACGATCTTCCATTGAAAATAATGTTTTTATCATCCCAAACCTGTCCTATGAATGACACAGTGATCCCGTTTGATTCCATGGCAGAGGTGAAATCACCAAAATTCTGGTTTTCAACAGTAAACAGAAGCTCATAATCTCCCCCGTAGGACGTGGCGATCTCAGCAGGAATTGCACCGGAAATCTCAGATGCGCGTAACACTGATTCATGCACTGGGATATCGTGTTCAACGATCTTTCCAGCCAAACCAAAATCTGCTTTTAACTGGTAAAGAGCAGAATCCAGTCCGTCAGAAAGATCTGTCATGAATCGTGCGCCGAATTCACTCATAATTTGTGCCTCCCTGATTCTTGGAGATATATCCATCATCATTTCTATTCCATTCTTTACATCGTATCCTGATCTGTAGAAAACATATCCAGCAGCAGCTCTCCCAAGAGAATTGGTAACACCGATCAACTGGTCTTTCCTGATATCCGATCTTTTCCTTATCTTCTCGTTCTTCTGCTTTCCAACTATTGTTCCTGTGAGTGTTATCCCCCTACCTTCCTTCAGGTCACCTCCAAGCAGTTCTGTATCATAAGAACGAAGGGTACGGTGCATTCCGTACTCTATTTCATTAAGAAATTCCCATTCAGTAGAAGGGTCAATGGATATTGAAGACAGGAATCCAATCGGTATTCCCGCCATAGCGGCTATGTCACTGAGATTCACGGAGGCGAAAAATCTTCCTATTTGTTCCCCGGTAGCCCCAGTTGGGATGTTGGTTTCATCACTAACTATATCTGTTGAAAAAAGGTAAGATTCCCCATCAAGAGGTATTATTGCACAATCGTCCTTCTCCTGCCTGACAGAACCTATCTTAAAAATGCGGTTTATGATCTCTCTTTCCCCAAGCTCGCTGAGTTTCATCCTCTCACCATGTCAATACCGGATCAGATATAAAATGAAGCAGAGGCAACCCTGTTAACGAGTCTGTCATAGTCACACTGGAAAGATTGGGTATCCTCAAGATTGACTTTTACCTCATAATCCTGTTTATCACTCTCTTTTACATACTTCTCGAGATTGGAAAAATCCTGGTCGAGTGAAGCATCAACTATAAGATCCAGAAGTTTGGGATCGTCTTTGTCGTTGTGTATTCCTCTTTCCCTGTTTCCTCCAGTAGGATAAGAAACAACTTCAGTTCCAAAATCACTTGAATTGAGAAGGACATCGGCAAGACTCCACAGCCTTGGAGGTCTGTAGAGACCCTTTTTCCATAGGTATTCTACATAAGTGTTTCTCTGGATATTCATAGGATTGATGGAAACATCGTTGGAATATGCGGATACCATTTCGACTGATCTTATTGTATCCCTTACCGCCTGAACCTCTGAAATGAAAGGCGGTTTAAGGAGAAGGTATGACCTGGTCTCGAATCCCATTCTCCTGACGGTCTTCGCACTTTCCAAAAACTTTGAATAATTGGTTCCCTTATTAATTGAATCCCTGATAATAAGATCGTTTGTGCTCTCAACGCCGATTGCTATCCTGATCCTGTCAGCATAATCAGACAGACCTGCGAGGTTTCTGTCCGTAAGATATTCGGTGCGCGATTCAATGAGGACTTTATCCATCCGATGTCCTATTACATTAAAGAAATAGTCTCGCACATCCAGGGGTATTTCTCTTGGGTCAAGAAAACTGCCTGATGTGAATATCTTAATTGATTTCACCTCACCTATCTGATCCGAAATGAAATCTATCTGTTTCTTTAGATCTGAGGCGTTCACACTGCGTGATACGTCATTAAAATAGCCGCACATGCTGCACGACGAAAAATTGTACCAGGAACATCCCGTCGTCCTGAATATTGCAACAGCAGTTTTTTCCCTGTTGCCGTTCAGCCTGTCAAGTTCCTTCCATACTGATACAGGCCTGTCATTCTGTCCGGAATCAAGATTCTCAGGCATCAGTTTCTTTACATTCTCCGCGAGTGTTCTGTTAATCATCCTTTCGACACGTATTCACTGCAGCCTAAAATAATGATCTGAAATTCTGGATGCATAAAATTTGTCTTAATGAAAGGACAAACCGACACTACCTTCTGATCATTCTCAAGGTTGTGAAATCTATTAACCATGTTAACAAACCTCTTTGGAAGTTATCATCTGTCTGATGCTTAAACTTCGTAGGTGCAACCCAACACCCTCTATCCCGTCCTCAAACGATTTCGGGATTGCTTTTCTTATCATACATGCAGCATTGGAATCGGCATTCATTATTGTTGCGTATGATGAACGGA
>JBBYJL010000020.1:0-19565 GCA_043196285.1 Thermoplasmataceae archaeon
CAACCTGCGGATCGGAGAGGTTGTACCACTGCTGCAGAAGCAGTATCTTTGTCATGAGAATGGGATCGTAGTTTGGCCTCCCTCCCTTCTCCGTGTCGTTTTCATACAGATCGGAAAGGATAGGCCTGATCCTCTCGAAGTCGATGCGACCAGAAATGCCTGTGATGGGATCACCAAGGCTCTCAATATCCTTGTAAAGCTCGACCAGACCGGTGCGCAAGAGGTTCATAACCATTGATCATTTGGTCATGAAAAAAGGTTTCGGTGAGGGTTTTTGGAAATCCTCATAAAATGTCCTCTTCGCAAAGAAATACATCATGTCAAATGCAAGAAACGCTGTCAGTATGGCGAACACGAACCAGAACAGGAAATGAATTATTCTCCTTCTCCATATTCTCGTCTTCTTCATGGTTAACCCACGTAAATCACATCAAAATCTATTGGATATGTCAGATACCCTGGGTAACTGGCCTGTCCACCTTCCTGTGTGTATGACTGATGCATTGAGGTTAGGGGTGATATCAGGTTACTAAGGTTGGACGAAACATCGAGCCCTGTTATGGTGTTATCGTCAGGTATGGTATAGTAACCATCTCAATCTTCAACAATCCATTCTGCGGATGAGTAGTCATTGAGTGTGAAGGATACGGTCTTTCCCCAAGACTGCTCTGTGGAATAATCAACAATCTTGAAAGTGCTCTCGCCGCTACTGTAGTTTGTCCAGACCTGGGCAATGTTTCCCGGACTGAAGTGAACGTTGTTGTCATAGATAGGAGGACTGAGGCTCGCCTCATCGTATGTCTCATACCAAGGAGTTACGGTTTCTGCGCCATTTAACGAGACATTGACCACAATTCCGGCCTGCCATAATGTACAATCCGAGTATCCGTCGATACCGACCCATATACCTATGCTGTCTGGATTCTGACCGCTAACGTATGATGCCTGCGGAACATAGAATTCTCCGGTTACTGAGATGACAGATCCTGTGGAACCGGACTGGACGAAATCAGCCCACAAATTGTTATTTGCTGTATTATTGAGGACAAGGACTAGGGATCCTGAACTGTACACGGTGTTCAAATAAGTCGAATATGATTCGTAATTGTCTATACTACCTGCATTTGTCCCCCACTGGAAGAATTTATATGCGACATTTATGGAGAATGCCTGTATCGAATATGTTGTGGACGGATTCAGCGAAGCGACCTGGCCATTGGAATAATCATTTCCTGCAATATCAACCTCTCCATATCCGCCGAAGACATAGATATTGTAGTTTACTGTGGATGGAGGACTACCGCCTCCTCCCCCTGAAGGATGAGATATAACCATTTGGGATGGTGCCGAAGTAAATGTGCTGCCGTTAGCGTCTAAGGCTCCAAAAATGGGAATGGCTGAACTATCCCGCTTATAGATCGGTCTTACATAGGCGGATGATGAAATGCCCATGAAGGAAACCATCATGAAGAGAACAACTCCCACTGTTATCCTCACCCTGATGGAATTATTATCGTCTCTCTCTTACTGGAATTTTCACTTAGCAGAAATCTTGCCCGCATGACTATCTAAAAATATAAACCTTGAAACTATAAATGGATTTAGAGAACGATCGGCCCAGAGTACACCGGGAGGTTTACAACGAGACTTTCCCTGGAACCTTAGGAAAAGGAGTGGTGTCAGATATGTGATCTATGCCGCATACGAACCTTGTGAACCTCTCCACACCGATCCCGAAACCAGAGGACATTTTTATCCCCGATCTTGCCATTTCAAGAAACCATTCGAACTGTTTTTCGTCCTGACCCTTCCTGTGAATCCTGTCCAGAATCTTCTCAAACTGGAATTCTCTTTCACCGCCAGATATTGCCTCCTGAAAACCTTCTGGCCATAGCAGGTCCATATCACGCAAAATCCCTCTTCTGTCTTCGTATTCCCTGTCATAGAATTCTCTCGCATCCAGGGGTATGTCTGTGATCCAAACCGGTTCTGAACTTTCATACGAAATCTCTTTCTCGAATGATTTTCCATATCTGGATTCAGCATCCGTATACTTAATCTCTTTGAACGGCGTTTTGAATTCTTGCAATTTTCTTCCAAAGAACCTGAGGTCATCGACGTTCTCTTTCATCACCTCGGATATTGCCTCGTTTATGATCTCCTCAGCGAGCCTCATCATGATTTCTCTGGGGGTTTCAAGAGCCTCAATATCCACCTGTGTGAATTCGTAAAGATGTCTTCCTGATAATGCCTTTTCTTCGGTTTCCAGCCTGATGTTGGGTGACATAATGAAGATCTTCTTTAGCTCCTGAACTGCAATCTGTTTGTGGAATATCATGCTCTTGGTCAACCACATGTCAGAACCGTAACAGGAAATGTGTGGATCATAAACAGGATGGTTGAGGGGATCGGTAAGAGGGGAGATTATGACAGGAGGAATCTCAATGTAGCCTCTGGAAACTAGTGCCTGTCTTAGTGCCTGACGGAGAGTGCTCTGTACCTTTATCGCTCGCCTTACCGGCTCACTGGACAGATGTTTTATTGCGTGATCCACTTCTTTCTTTATTTCATCGACTTGCATTGTTTGTTTCATATTTTCGATAAATTATAATGTTTTATAATATATCTTCTTCATATTCCGTCAATTTGACAAATATTTTAAATATAACATTGTTTTCTCTTTTTCATGGATGAACTTGATAAAAAGGACTCCGCAATACTGGAATACCTAGAAAACAATGCGAGAGACAAGATATCACTGATGTCGGACAGGCTGGGTATCCCCCGGGCCACCATATTTGAGAGGATGGAGCGAATGAAAAAGGAGGGAATAATCAAGAAATTCACCATTGAACCTGATTATGAAAAGATCGGAATGCCGGTTCTTGCGTACATAATGATAAATTTTGATCCAAAATGCTCCATAGATCAGAAAACGCTCTCCGAGAGGCTTTCAAAATTTCCCAATGTGATTTCAGTGGCAATCATCTCAGGCCAGTGGGATATACTGGTACTGACAAGAAACAGAAGCATGAGGGAACTCTCAATATTTGTACTGGATAAGCTCCGGAGCATGGAGGGCGTGGAAAGAACACTATCTCTTCCTATATTTGACAAGATAAAGTGAGACATCCGTAACAGGAAGGAGCCTGAAAGAGTTAAATACAGACCAATTATGCCTTTTTTGAAGCTGGGATAGCCTAGCCTGGTAAGGCGCAAGTCTGGAAAGCTTGTGCTCTCGTAGCTCGGGAGTTCGAATCTCCCTCCCAGCGTTTTTCTTGTTTATCTTGAAGTTCTGATCACAGGCTATCGCGTTCGTCATGGCAATTAACCAGTTGGAAAAAGCTGGTGAGTCTGACCTATTCTCTCAGCTCAGGAATGGGATTACTAATTCAATGGTTACTAGACGAATTTCCATGGGCTTAAATTCTCCTCTGCCCAAAGGTATTCTATTCACAAGACTTGGCCGCCTGACTTTACCGAAGCACCAACGGATGGATCATTATGCAATCAGACCCATTTCCTTTCCGTCTGCCGATGGAAATAAAATATGTTAATTCTCCATGTGATTATGCTCGTTCTCATCTCATATCTTGCGAATGTGGATTTCTCACTTACACAACCTAAATGGGTTAATGAACTCTGCGCAAATATACTGGTAGGGGAATCAACTTACTTTTTTCTCATGTATATTGCAGATTTTGGTATTCCAACCCCCTTGACTGGAGCGATTCTCTCTCCATACGTCGAATCCCGTGTTATACCGTGAATGATAATGGAGATAATCCATATAGTGGTAAACGAGATCAGGAAAACAGTTGCAACAACTGCGGCGATTCCAAGCAATTCTATCCCGAACTGGTACAGTGCAGAAAGCCCTCCGCCAAAGAATAATCCATTCGGTAGCGAGGCATTCCCCGAAGCAGCTGCAAATGAATTCTGAGTGAAGAAAGCAATCATAAGGACCCCGAAGATTCCGCCAACCCCATGCTCTGGGAAAAGGCCGACCGGATCAGAAAACCACTTTCTGGCAGAGAAGAATTTTTCAGCAACGAGGAACAGAGGACCAGCAACCAGCCCAAGTATCAGGGCGCTCGCAGGGCTAACAAAGCCAGCAAGGGGTGTAATCACAACCAGTCCCATCAGTATGCCATTGACTGCATACAGGATGTCAGGGGCCTGCTTCGTGAAAACATACCTGAAGAAAAGAGTTGAAACCATTGCAGCTGCGGAGGACAGAAAAGTTGTAATCCCCACAACCAGAACATCACTGTTAAACGCCAGAACGCTGCCTGGATTGAAGCCGAACCATCCTACCCATAACAGCAGGATTGCAAGTGCAAGCCATCCCTCGTTAATGAGAGTTTTCGGTCGCAATGTTTCCCTAAGGCCACGTTTTTTCTCCTCTCTCCAGATCTGGAAAACTATTGCAAGGCCTGCAGTTGCCGCGGCTGCATGCACAACCAGTCCACCAGCAAAATCCCTCATTCCAATGAGGTAAAGCCATCCTGAGGGGTTCCATATCCATGCAACAGGCAGATTCCATATTATAATGAAATATACAATGGAAAAAATGAAGAATGCCTGAAACTTAACTTTTTTGAGGACGATCACTGCGACCAGTGCGAGCGTTACGGAGGCAGCTGCTGTTTCAAAGAAGTAATATGTACCCGTAGTGAGCCCCGTGTTGAAATAGGAAGGACCCATGGACCACCATACGCCATTCAGAAGGCCTATAGCGTTCGAAGAGAAACCGCCAAGTACAAAACCATCCTTATAGAATGGATTACCTATTATGCCATAGAAAGTTGGTGCAAAAGCTGTGTTGAATCCTATTATAGCCATCACAAAGATTGCTGTTCCTGTTATGACAATGGTCTTCATGAGGCTGGCAGTAAAACTCTCTCCAAGTTCGCCAACTTCAAGGAAACCGACTGCAACAGTCATAAGGAATATAAACAATGCGGCAACAATGATCCAGAGATTGTTGAGAAGAAGTGTCGAAGTCAACTGAGCTGAGTTCACTATCTGTGTAAAATCCATACAGCAAATCACCGGCGTAAGCCATTTGGTAATTTTGGATGGATTAATAAACCACTGACCTTATCTTTATAGGAGGCACGAATCCATGAGATTTCCATGTGGTCAAATAATGAAATAAGATGACAGTACATCAGGTCTTGATCCTGTCAATCGGCAAGATTTCATCAGCAGCATCCATATCTGAAACATCGGGTGGACTGTGGAGAAGAAACCTTCTTGCGTATAAGGCCGCCACTTTGAGCGTTCTGCTGGTTTTTGTAACATTTGACATGTGAACAAGCAGTATCACAGCGAAGGAATGTCCTATTATGTTCAGCATGTCCTTGGCATAGAACTGGGCCATCTCAGGTGACATTGACGAAAGCAGGTCGAGATTTTTCCTGATCAGCAGGAGTGCATTTTCCAAAAGATCATAGCCTTCCGTAACATCCTCCCGCATCTTCTCAATGTCCTTTGTCAGGGTTAGGTCCGATCTCTTCTTTTGAATCACCTCAAGGAAGTCGATTGCCTGGATATTGCTTGGCCCCTCCCATATTGGCGTTATTAGGGCTTCCCTGTGCAGTCTCTCCACTGGGAACTCTTTCAGGAATCCTAAGCCTCCATGAAGCTGCATGGCCATCTCCGAAACATACGATGCCATATCAGCAGTGATATTTTTTGCCATATGAGCCAGCATTCTTGCGTAATGGTATTCATCTGTGTAAGGTGGTGTCTGCATGAAAGATCTCTGGAATTCCCTTGCTGCCTTGAAAGCAAGGAGCATTGATCCCTCAATGTAGACCTCCATGTCCATGAGATCTCTTCTTATTAGTGGCTGGGCTATCAGCACCTTTCCAAAGGCCTGACGTTTCTGAAGGTAGAAATAAGCTTCCAGATACGATTTTCTTGCAATTCCCAACGCACCCATCGCGTTTGAAAGCCTTGAAACCATGAGGTTCTCCATTGTGTAGTATATGCCTTCTTCAGGCCTCCCCAGAAGACGACATTCAGAATGCAGGAACTCAACTTCCCCGGTTGGTACGCTCATAGTTCCGCTTTTCCGCTTGAGTCTTCGAACAGTAAAATTCTTTTCGCCATGAGAATTTATCTCGGGTACGAGGAACAGTCCGAGTCCCTTTGCACCTCTTGCTCCCCCTGGAATTCTGGCTGTCACTACCGCAAGGTCCGCCAGGCCGGCGTCACTTGAAAAATACTTTGTATCTCCATCCAGGTACCAATTTTCACCGTCTCCTGATGCTGTGACAAGATTATTTCCCAGATCACTGCCTCCCTGTATCTCGGTGAACCAGGTTGCACCAAACATCACCTTCCCGTCCTGTCCTGTCAGGTTGCTGATGTATTTTTTCAGATCAGCGGTCCCGTATTTGAATAGTGCATATGCGGTCTGATTCGTCACTGTGAGTACACAAGCAATCCCTGGATCGGAGACGAGGTAAAGCGATGCGAAGTGTTTCATCCAGTCCCCTTCGGTATAAGGAGACGAATTGATCCTGAACTCTGTCATCAGTTTGTTCAGTGCCCATCTTTCAGATGGATCGATCCAGGTCCTGTCAACTCTCTTTCCGTCAATACTCCACGTTATAAGCCTTGGATTGGCAACTTTATCGACATAGTCTGCGATCTCGTACAGTTCATTTCCCGCAAACGATCCAAGCGCAGACAATCCGGAAAAATCTTCTCCGAAATATTTTGCCGTGAGCTTGAGAAAACCGTCAATTTCATACTGGTTCTTACCATAGATATTCGAAAGATAAACAAAAGGTGACTCTTCCATCGATGATCAGTGGGAACAGTTTAAAAACGTTTTCAGTAAGGGCTTATGATGAAAGTCTCATTCCCTGTGTGGTTCCAGCGCTTTAACCTGGTTGGAATATACAGATGATACTATCTCAGATATGGTTCTACCTGGCGACGAAACCAGCTTTATGCCGTGAGCAGAAAAGTCTGAAACCGCCTTTGGGCCCATCATGAAGGCCACAATCACGTCAGGTTTTAGATCCACAACCCTGCCGTGAATGCTTCCTGTCTCTGATGCATCCTTCTCTGTCTTGTGTTCCTCGTGAGGGCCTTCCCCAGTAAAGAACGTAATAGAATCTATATTTCCCTTCACGTCAGTCTCGACCAGAGCAAGATAAGGTGCCCTTCCGAAGTGAGGAGAAGCGACAGACTCTCTATCTTTTTTGTCAAGCGTAGGTATCAGAATCCTCATTCTATCTCAGGGATGAATGATCATATGATTTAAAAGGAATTTGGCTAATTCCGTTGCTTCTAACGTATATTCATTCTGATCTTCACGAAGATGATTTGCCCCTGTGACAAAATGAAACACTTCAGCACAGAACAGGTAAAGTTTTGTTTACTTTCATCATTAAATACAATCCAGCAATCGCATTTTATGGCCGAGAAGGAACTGAAAATAAGGATATATGGAATGACCTGCGATGATTGCGTTGCCCACGTGAAGAACGGTCTGATGAAAGATCCTGGTGTTCTGAACGTTGACATTTCACTGGAGAATGGAACAGGTAAAATAAAAATTGACGATTCGAAAACAGATCCTTCCAGAATAATTTCAAATAATGTTTTTGGAAAGGAATCGAAATACAAGGCATCCATAACACATTGAAATAAAGTTGATCGCATGAAGACCGAATTTGATCTCGTGATAATGGGCTGGGGGGCAGCCGCCTTCTCTGCAGCCATTAAAGCAAGCGAACTGACATCTGGCGGAATGGCAATTGCCATGATCGGAACTGGAAGACTTGGGGGGACCTGTGTCAATGTGGGATGCGTCCCCTCAAAGTATCTTCTGGAGTCCTCGCACAGGGTATTCTACCCAATGCACCCATCAATGCCAGGGATCAGCCGGGCAAAGGTCGAATACAACTTTGCGGATGTGATGTCTGGTCTCAGAGATTATGTTAATACAGCCAGGACAGAAAAATACGAAAAAGTAATAGCACAGTACGGGAACATTACCCTGTTTGAGGGTAAGGCAAGATTTGTAGACCGACGGAATATAGAAGCTGTCGGAGACAGCGGAGATGTGATTCAATCCATACGTGGAGATAATATCCTCATAGCCACAGGATCCTCTCCTGCAGATCCACCCATACCAGGGCTTGACAGGACTGATCATCTGAACAGCGAAAACATCTGGAATATTTCAAAAACTCCCGAGAATATCATTATTGCTGGAGGAGGTGCCATTGGTCTGGAAATAGGCCAGGCACTGAGACATTTCGGGACTGAAGTGACGGTGGTGGATTCCCTGCCAGAGATACTTCCCCAGACCGAGCCGGAGATAGCAAAGAAGCTCAGAGAACATCTTGAGGGCGAAGGGATGAAGTTCATACTCAGGGCAAGGATAAGCAGGGTTTTTCAAGATGACACTGGAAAATTCATGGAAGTGGTGACGCACAGAGGAAACGAGATACTGAAAGCTGAAAGCATACTTGTAGCGACCGGCAGATCCCCAAACACAAAATTTCTGGATCTTTCAAAAGCCGGAGTCGTAGCCGAGCACAACGGTTCCATAATAACGGATGGAAGAATGATGACTTCGATCCCCGGAATATATGCGGCAGGTGATGTCGTGAGCAAGAAGCTGATGCTCGAGACTCTTGCAGCAAAGGAAGGCGTTACCGCGGTGAGCAATATTCTGGGAATGGAAGCGTCAATTGATTATGAAACAATTCCCTGGGGCATTTTCACGGAACCCCAGATCGCAGGCATAGGTATGACAGAGGCTCAGTTTTCTGCCAGGAACGGATCCTGCATGTCGAGGACAATACAGCTGTCAAGCGTCACGAAAGCAACAATAACAGGAGAAACTGACGGACTGATCAAGATAATTGCCGAGCCGGATTCTGGAAGAGTCGTGGGAGTTCATGTTCTGTCACCGAACGCGACTGACTTCATTTCTGAAGCTGCATTCATTATGAAGAACCATCTCACAGTCGAGGATATAGTCAATACGACACACATATTCCCCTCCTTCGGTGAGGGCATAAAGATAACAGCTCAATCTTTTTTCAGGGACATCTCCAAGATGAGCTGCTGCGTCGAATAGGTACTAACGCAGAGTTGACATTTTCTGAATATCCGTGCCAGCATTCAGGGTAATATCGAAGAAAATCTCTTTGCGTTTCACAGTCCAATCCAGCCGAAACACCACCGGGAGAGATCAACTGAACGCGATCTGAGTTGCATAACACAATGAAAACGCTACAATTCCAATAGACCTAGGAAAGTGTTTAAGTGAGAGAAAAATACCCTAGTCAGAACAAATATGAGCAGAACATCAACGAGTATGATTTCCCTTGGCGTTGCACTGGTATTGCTTGGGGTATTCCTGGCCCTGTATGAATTCATGAACGTCACTGTGTCACCTGCCACAGGCTCCTCTCTTTCAACATCATTTGCGGACGTGCTGAATGTCGCGGCTTACATGCTTGTGAAGCTCGGATTTCTTGCAGTGATAGTATGGGGCGGATCGCTCCTGATTGGCAAGGCTCTTCAGATAACAAAAATAGAAAGAGGATCAGTATCCGAGAAGGAAAAGTAGATCTGATCCGACAGGTGCATGAATGAGAATATCCGGTCCGCTGCGAATGATTGGCTATGTGATCTTTGTGGTAAGCATTCTCGTGTTGCCGTTCGCGTTCATGAGTGTGGATCAGACAGTTCACGACATCTCTTATTCCACGCCTACCATAGGATATGACAATTCAATATTTGTTGTCAACGGCACGGTCTCAGGGGTGAACAACGGATCATTTGCTGTTGACATAACTGTCTTTAACAATACTTTTGCATTTATTCCAGGATCACAGGAGCATTATTCCTACTCAGTCCCGCTAAGCAGTACTGGCATAGCACAGGACGGGTGGCCGCTGAAAAACGCCTCTATTGATATAGACGCATCTCTTTCCATACTGTTCTTCAATTCATCTGTAAACAATATAATCAGTGTAAATGTTCCCGCGGTTTTCTCAGGATTTTCCATATCATCGACCGGGAATTCGTCCCATGGCAACGGATCAACACTGTACGATCTGCATGCTGCCTTTGTTGACTATCTTGCCGGGACTCTTTATGTGGGGCACATTCCAATAAGCTATAACGGAAGGTATGCAGGAGAACTGAATGCATCATCAGTCGCCTACGGATATAATACCGAGAACGGGTTCGTGTTACTGCCCTCAGGGATCAGTTCGGCAAACCTCACTTTCGGAGCGGGCGGAGTGCAGTGGAGCTTGAACAATGTCAGGATTTAGGCCATCGTGGAGAGACATCGCGTTTGCGACTGTGTCGCTCATAGTGTATATAGTGATATTTTTTGTGCTGGTTCAGTATCTTTATGGAAGATTTGTTACAAGTCTGATCACCACGGAGATACCAGTCACATCCAGGCTCTATTACTATTACGCATACGCAATTGTAGGGCTTATATTTGTGAAGGCAGTTTTCAGAAGACACTGGTTCAGCAAGGTTCTGAACGGATCTGAAGCTTTCATATTCGTTCCTTTCACTGACATTATAATGAATGGCGGCCTGATCAGTATAAACGTTCCAGGCCCTTCAGGCAACATACCCGTTTTACTGAACGTATCCATATTCCTCTTCCTGATACTTTCAGCAGAACTCATCATCGGGATATCCTATATCATTAAGGCTGTGGAGATTGTGTCTGAATCTGAATACTCGGATATCTGAACATGGGATGGCGGGTTGAGAGGATTCATTATCATGTTATTTCAACAGGCTGTCCATGAACTCCTTCACAACCCTGATATAACCGGATCTGTCTTCCCACATTGTTAAGTGTGAACATCCCCTGAAAACTACAAGTCTTGATCCGTCTATATTCCTGTGAATTTGCTCTGCTACCACGGGAGTGACTTCATCGTATTCACCAACAGTTACCAGCGTCGGAACCTTTATACCGGAAATCATGCCGGAGATGTCCCAGTCCTTTATGGTACCAGTTATGGTGAATTCGTTTGGACCGTTCATTATCCTGTATACATTTCGCTGATCCGCATAGTTGAGAGAAATTACCACATCTTCCGGAAGATTTTCCATGCGTATCAGGTGAGTACGGTAGAAAAGCATAACCGCTCTCTGATATTCAGGGTTCCTGTAATCTCCCCTATCCCCATAATACTTTATGGCACGCGATGCCCATTCAGGAAGGGCATCTATCAGCTTTCCCATTTCCTTCACGGCTAATGGTATGCTTGCCAGTCCGCCTGTTATTATTAGACCGATTAGATTTTTTTGGTATTTCAGGGCGTAAGCCAGAGCGAGTGCACCTCCATAGGACGATCCCATCAGGAATACCTTCTCTCCAGAAGCCAACTGATTCCTGATCTGATCTGCCTCTTCCACACCATAATCTATCGTGAAATCTGACTGATCCGGAGGCTCCTCAGATCGCCCGCATCCAAACTGATCGTAGAGTATCACCTCATATCCGTATTCAGAAAGGTCTGAAAGTGGAAGGACGTAGTCATGTGACATGCCAGGTCCACCATGCAGGCATATTATCCTGGCTATAACTTTCTCCGGAGTGAAGACCTTATAGAAAATCCTCAAATCATTTATCATGACATATCCTTCTTTTTTAGTTACACGCATAGAATTTCCCGCCATTTCAAGGCAGTAATGGAATATAGCTGTATATAGAATTTGTTAGAGGATAGCTATCAGAGATGTAGCACGACAGCATAGTTCTGGTATATTATGTAGATAGCCACAATTATCACTATTATTGCGAATATCTGAGTAAGTCTTCTCTTTGGAACCCTGCTTGCTATCCTCGCGCCCACCCATCCTCCGATAATTCCCCCTGCAATGAACAGTCCACTTATCACTACATCAAGTTCGCCGCTGATTGAATACCGAATTGCCGTCACTACGCCGAATGTCCCAACAGACATCAGCGACGTTCCAACTGCCTGGATTATGTTGAGGCCGCCCCCAAAGAGTAGACCTGGAACTATGAGGAAACCACCTCCTATGCCAAAATAACCTGATGCGAAGCCAACAACTAAACCCACTGAGACAAGTTTTGGATAGGATCTTGATACCGATCTCTGTGACGCGGACATGTCCACACACTTTCTCTTTAGCATATAGACTGCAATGGCTATCATCAGGAATCCAAAGAAGAACAGAAGATAGGTACCTGGAGTCAGAAGACCCAACTCAGACCCAAGAAGGACACCAACTATCCCAGGCACAGTGAAAATGGCCCCAATCCTGTAATTCACGTTTCCCTTAATGGTATGAGGTATAAGGTTGAGATATGCGTTTATTCCGACAGCAAGTGCGGTTGTGCCAATTGCCATATGAGGGTGATCGAAACCGACGAAATAGATCAGAAGTGGAATTGCCAATATTGATCCACCCCCTCCTATGAGACCAAGAGAGAAACCCACAAGTAAACCTGAAACTATGGAAAGGAGGATCTGCAGGTCAGTCAACGGATACATCTAATCAACCTAGAATGTCAGGACTGAGTATCCCTCTTCCACTCTGGTATTTGTTTCGACACCGCCAAATACCATTTCAATGCCGGGAAATATATCTTTCTCGGTTAATCCTTCTCCCGCCATGCTTACCTTGCATATCTTCACAGGTATCCCTTCCTTCTTGAGCATATCAATCTGTTCTAGAAACTGCGGAGAACTTTTCTGGTTTTTATTTGCCGCCTGGACCCCTCTTCCAAGAAAGAGAAATTCCACAGTGGCATTGGCATTCTTTACTGCATTAAAAGCAAAGCTGAAGGAGACCATTTCAGCATTGATATTGTCCTTTCCAGTTAAGAGCATAACTAACATCTTTGACATTTCCTTCACCACACCTTTATTGCTTCAGAATAAATAGCTATTTTCATTATTCTCATCACTTTTATTTAATGTATCCCCACGAATTAAGCTTCAGATGCATGAAGTATCGAAGCATTATCCAGGCTCCAATAAGAACGAACATCATGAAGACAAAACTCGATATTGCCATCTGGATATCTCCACTAAGGATGTGCCCGGATGCACAGCCATTCGCCATTCTCGCTCCAAACAGAACCATAAAAGCACCAATAAACGCTCCGATTGGTCTGTATTTTGGATTATGGCTCCTGCTCCATATCCTGGGCACCTGAGGCTTGAAACCCATGAATCTTTTCGAAATAAGAGTAGCTGCAATTAGACCCCCCAGGAACGAACTTAAATCTGTAAAAGGTTCCCATCCTATTTCACTGAAAGGAAGATTTGTAGGC
Source organism: Thermoplasmataceae archaeon (assembly GCA_043196285.1). Taxonomy (GTDB): domain Archaea; phylum Thermoplasmatota; class Thermoplasmata; order Thermoplasmatales; family Thermoplasmataceae; genus JAKAFX01. Next base: position 13,328 of record JBBYJL010000020.1, read on the forward strand.
ACTCCATTAACTATATGAAGCCCACCAAATAGCTGGAAGTAAGGATTTGATGCGGCCCAGGTTGGATTTACCAGATATGAAAGTTGCGCGCCTATCCATGAGAAGGTGGTAGATTCTCCAAATATCTGATGTAAAATTATGACCGCTACAGCTGTGATTGTGAAAGCTAATCCAAGCGGAATAGTCATCCTTGCATTTTCAGTACTGCTTTCATTGATAAGTCTGGTCAGGTATTTATTTGCTTTTGGATATTTTTCAAAATCTTCGTTTATAACCAGATCAAAGGTAATCTTTTTCTCACCTTTTCCAAACATATGGTAACCACATGAATTCTTTATCTTGGTTCTTGGATATCTGGGGAGGAGAAGAAATACCAGGATCAGGATACCGCCAAACACTAAACTGATTAGGAATACACCAATTTTGCTTGTGATTCCGAATATCGATGCCCATGTGATTGGCCCAAAATTCCAAGTGTCCCAGAAAAACCATTTTACATTTCCAAATATTACGGACCATGAAAATGCACCCAGCAGTCCGCCCAGAGCTGCATAAATGGCATCCCTTCTTCCCTGGCCAAGGGCTATCCAGATAGTTCCAGGGAAATAACCTGCCAGACCAACCCCCGCCCCAAAAATAAGTCCCCCAATTACAATTCCTGGAACAAAGAAATCCTTTATCCCAAAATTAGGATGTGTAATCATTGCTACAAGATAGAGCAGTATTGAACCGACACCAATTGCAAAGCCAAAACATACCATTAAGAACCTGTCCTGAAAAGCCATGACCCGGAAAAGGGTATCAGGATCGGTGAAATTCCACAACTCCAATGGAATTGCAAGAGGAAGAGCCACTATCAGCCCAAGGAGTATAGGTGCCTTTGTTTCGTGGAACACATACTGCATTATTATTCCACCTATCAACAGGGACAGTGCCAGGATCAGGAGAGCATAGACAGACTTCCAAAAAATTAATTTATCTTTCTTATAAGCTATATCTTCATTGGATGTGTCATCTGTATTTTGATTCATAATGTTACCGATAAAATAGCAAAAGTTAATATTTAAACTCGTTTATTATAATACTTAAATACAATTATTTTGCGAAACATTGCAAAAAATTTATAAATTAACGCATTATAAATAAAAATGACAGAAAATTATGGTATCGCAATTCTTGATCGGGAGGGTGAATACATTGTAAAGCCATTCTTCTCAGACATACCGAAGATTTCTAAATTGACTGTCATATGTGATCTGAAAACCGAATTCAAAGATTCCAAGAGCGAAATTATCGGCTTCCTCAAACTAACTGGAGTGAAATCAGAATTCATAGAGATTGACGATGTGGGCAACTTTTTTCAGATCTTTCTCGTTCTGCAGAAGATATGCAAGTCCAATGGGACACCTGCATGGGTGAACATATCATGCGGATCGGGTATTGGCGTTTCAGCACTCACTATTCATGCATTCAACCAGAATATACTCATGGTAGTTTATGATAAATATAAAGATGCAACCTCAGTAATCAATGTCAAAAAGCTAAAGAAGATCAACATATACAGCAGGAAATACATTAGTCTGATGAAGGAGATTTCGATAAATGCAAAAACAACAAGGGAACTTTCCATTCAATTGAAAATAACAAATTCAGCTACCTCAAGGAGGCTAAAGAAACTTCTGTCACTTGATGTAATAAGGAGAAATGGATCAGGGACAAGAAACTACCCATATTATTATTCTTTAACAGAATTCGGGAAAATATTACTACTGTAATATTAAGCATTTTTCCGTATGCCGATTAACCTGAAAGGCAAATTTTATCCATGGGGCTGACCGGATTCGAACCGGTGACCTCCCGGTTATCAGCCGGGTGCTCAAACCAAGCTAAGCTACAACCCCAAATGAATGCCGGCAGTCATCTTTCAAATTATAATAAATGTTTCTTGTTCAATCAACCATAAGGCTTTCCCTTCTCTTTAAAAATTCCAGGTCTCTGCATACTACGCACAGGTCCTCAGTTGTTGGTGAACCGCAGTTTCTGCAAGTCTTAAGGTTCACCGAGGCACTAATATTCGTTATCCCATCCTTTATACCCTCATAAAAGCTCAACATCGCCTGTCTGGTCCCCGGACTTCTTTCCTCAAGAATATCTATAACTTCGCGAAAGGTATTACGATGTGCTCTGGCATAATAGGGGCACCAGCTTGAATCGAACCTGATACCCTTAATCATAGCATAGATCACAACCTCCCTTTCGGGGATTGTTCTGAGCGGCACTATTCTAGGTGTAAGCCCCTCTAAAGACCTGGAATGCGGCGCCAGTCTGGCCATTCTTGCCACATCTCCCTTCGCAACGTTCATCAGTATAGACTGAGAATAATCATCAAGATTGATTCCAAGTGCAACATAGTCCGCATGCTGTCGCTCAGCAGCCTCATTCATAAGCTGTCTTCTCATTGGGCCGCAATGTGCACAGGGAATCCCGTCAGGATCAATCTTGACAATCTCATCCATCGTATATCCATTTCTTTCTTTGAAAGATACGACAGAGTGTTCCACACCAAGTTCCCTGCAAAGATTTTTCGCAGATTCCAGACCGCTGCTCCTGTAACCAGAAATGCCCTCGTCTATTGTGAATGCAGTAATTTTAACTTCTTTCCAGTCCTGATAAAACTTTCTAAGTACGTAAAGTGTTACAGAAGAGTCTTTTCCTCCGGAGATCGCGACTGAGATCGTTCCCTTTTTGTTGCGGAAATGAATCTGTTTCCTAAGTTCGCGTTTCACCCTGCTTTCGAAGAAATCAGCAAAGTGCTCACTGCAAAGGGCTGATCTGTTGTATCTAATCTCTATTATAGCATCCTGGTTGCAAACAGAGCACTTCATGTGTTATTCTTGAAGCTGATCCTTTCCCCCCTTTAATACATTGAGAATTGATCAGTCAACGAGTGAAACCTGTACGCTCTTTCCACTTTTCATAGCATTGTATATTGCAGTCCCAGCGTCGTTTTCTATTCTTATTCTGATTATCCCCTTGCTGGATGTTCTGGCTGTGATCAGAGGTATACCGTCAATAAAAACGCGGGCATTTTGATTGGGGACTCCGACATCGATATATATTAGCCTGTTTTTTACCTCAAGAACAGCAGGAAGGAAATCGCCATCATTTTTCTTGGGTTCCATGGGTTCCACTTCAAGCTTGATTCCAAGAGCCGATTCTATTTCTGATATTGTCGAGCCTTTCCTGCCGATCAGCCTTGCAATTTTATCCTCGCTCACCTGAACTATGGCTTTTGAATCACTTATGAGCTTGACCTTGACCTCCCTGATTCCTGTGAACCTTGTGATCTCCTCCTCTATCTTGTGAATGGCAAGTTCGCTGAGAGGTCTCTGATCCCCATTCCTGTATATTGGCATCACAACCACCTGTTCACCATAGGTGTATATCTCAAACTTTTCCTCTCCGGTGAAGAACTCCCTTATCACGATTACCGGTCTTGCAAGATCTTCCTGGCTCATTCCTGTCGGTACTTTGACAACATGCTCAGTGGTCATTACATGAACAACCTTTCCTCCGTCAATATAGAGAATTGTATCCACGACCTGCGGAATAAGGCCAAGTTCTATTCTTCCTATGAATCTCTGAATGGCATCAACTGGCCTCGTGGCATGAACAACGCCAATCATTCCTACTCCGGACAGCCTAAGGTCTGAATAAACCTTGAAATCAGATGTTATCCTCATCTCGTCAAAAATAGTATAGTCTGTCCTTACAAGGAGAATAATGTCACCTGTCTTTTCCATGGAATTTTCAAGTGCAGTATACTGGGTAATATCCCTGCTCACCTGAAGGTCTCTCGGGTTTTCCATTGTCTTAACGATGTTCCCAAGTCCGCTGAGATGCTCTGCCAGAGCCTGCACAAAGGTACTTTTTCCAGCTCCGGGAGAACCTGCCACAAGGACTCCAAAGGCAGATTTCTCCAATCTCTCCACCAATCTGGGATCCAGCCCGTATTCATCAAGTTTGAGCTTCTTTATCGGTTTGACTGCGGTGATCTCAATCTCGTCTGAGAAAGGAGGTCTTGTTATGACTATTCTGATATCCTTCAGCTGGATGACTGTGGCTCCATACATATCCATCTCTATGAATGATTCACCCTCCTGTCTCCCTCTCTTGACTATATTGCTCGCAACGTTCTCTATGTCGTGCATGTTGATCTCGTAGTCCAGTCTTTCCAGTCTGTACTGTCCAGGAAGACCTCTTTTCACCATTGGCTTCATGTCTGCCTTAAGATGCACAGAAGAAGTAACATCATCAAAAAAATCCTCGATCTCTCTGACAGAGGTCTTTGGAGGTTCAAGGAACCTCACTGTTATACCCTTTATTGTGGCAATTTCTCTCTGAATATTATCACCAGTCACCAGGACAGCATCATTCTCCATTGCCACCTGCCGGATTAGCTCGTCTATCTCTCCGCTTTTGGCACGCTTTATCTGCCACTCATTAGGTCTCTTTCCATAAAATTCAAGATATATCTTATCTTTGTTTGCAAGCTCTCTCAGAACCTTTAGCTCTTGTAGTGCGGCAAATCCGATGGAGCGACCTTCATTGGCCTGATGTTCAATCTCAGCAATCATGGCCTCGGGCAGTATAACTCTCTCTCCCTCCTGTTTCCTTATGAAATTTGTAAACCTGCCGTCAACTATAACCGATGTGTCCGGAACAAATGTCACGTATTGAAATTGGCAATTGGTATTTAAATAATAATAGGCAATCCACAGTCATTGATAGAAAAGAGCGATCTAATAGAAATGATATACATTCTCAAGGAGAACCTGTCAAAAGCCTCTCCTTTAAATTCTGCCATTGCATATTCCGGGGGTCTGGACAGTTCAGTGCTCATGTATCTTGGTAAAAATAGGTATCACGCCTATACAGCAGGATTCCCCGGGTCAATAGATCTTGTTAACAGCATCGTAAACTCATCCGTTATTGGGTTCAAGCCAACCACTATTATTCTTGACGACTCCATGATGCACAATGCAGTCGATGCAATCAGGAAGATAGATCCTTCAGTAACTCTGCAGGAACTAGGATATGAGTCAGTTCTTTACTTGGTTCTGAAGAACATAAAAGAGGATTGCCTGGTGACTGGGCAGGGTGCAGATGAAATATTTTACGGGTACAGGAGACTGGTAACATCAACTTTTCCAGACAATTCGAAGGACCTGAAGAGGCTGTTTGAAATAACTCTGAACAGGGAAGAGCGAATGGCTTCAGCACTCGGCAAAAAACTCATCACTCCTTTCGTGGACAGAAGAATAATCGATTTGGCTTCTGCGATTAATTCCAGAGATCACGTTGATGGATCTCAGGGAAAACTTGTGCTGAGGGAACTGGCGAAGCTTGCTGGAATGGAAAAGAGAATTTATACCATGAACAAGAAAGCTGCGCAGTATGGATCAGGCACAGATAGGTGGATAAGGAAGAATATAAAATTGCATGAAATATCAGAAGCAGCACCAAACGGAAAAGTTGATTCAAATGCATGACAGAGAACAAGAAAAGCAACGAAACAGAGCAAAGGCCTGCATGTTCAAATACGGTGATCAGATGGTTTGCGTCGATCCTTCCCTGCCACTTTTCAAGGTGCTGGGAAAAAAGGACTCTATACTGATCATAGGGGTTATAGGCAATAGATCTGGAAAGAACAATTTCAATGAAATTATTGCAGATATCCCGGGGTCCAGCTCCACACTCATTTCGAAAAGGATAAAGGAGCTTATCGGTTTAAATATAATATCCAGAAGCAAGACTGATGCAGGTCTGACATACTCGCTCACAGCATTCGGGGAATCCATACGCAATGCATTGCTTCCTTTGTTAAAGTTACTGGAAAGCCAGACTTAATCGCACATCAACTGGAATATCTGGAGGAACTTTGAAGAATTCATCACATGTACTGAAAAACCCATGTCCATGAGTTTTCGTGCAACATACCTTCCTGATGTTGATATCTCTAGACCTATCTGGTTCTCCTAGGAAAGATACCGATCCCTGAACCTGATCCATACGTCTTCACTGTTTGCAATATCGTACTGGTTACAGACAGTGCCATCTTCCTTCGTTTCAGTTATGTTTATGTACATCCGAACCTATGAGTATTCCGATCAGATCCCTGGTGATTCTGTGAGAGTCAAAGCCGGATCATTCGTCACCAGTCTCCTATCCACCCCTG
>JBBYJL010000021.1:0-19245 GCA_043196285.1 Thermoplasmataceae archaeon
ATATCAAATCTGATAAATTAAGTAAAGGTTGAATTCACATTTGACTGCTAATCCGATTTACATTCGAGTTTTTATGACTCAACTGTTACTTGCAGGTATCACTGATACCGAGAAATCTTTTCCCTCCCACCTGTTTTGAGTTTTCCAGAAAAATGTAAATCTAATCTCCGTTGATTCATCAGATGGCTTAATATCGACGTAATGAACGCCGATTTCCGAATCAATTGTTGTGTCGTCGTGAACTGTTTTCCACTTATCATCGCTCCAGTGAACTACTGAGCTTTCAATAACCTGAATCCTCAGCGTTTTTCCATTCTCCAATATCCTTTCCCGGTTGAAAAAACTCCATAAAACCTTGTCAGTTATGGTGCTCTTTTCTAAATACCTCTTTCTGGTTACATCCGGCATATCGAATATGGTCTTCTGGTCTATGGACTTTACTAGCTTAAGATACTCGGCATGGGCCCATACCAGTGGCATCGCTGAACCTGATGGTTTCCCGTTGTACAGCCCAAGTCTTGGAATGTCATCAGAATCCCATACCTGTTCTGGAATCATTCCTCCAGGACTTGTCTGATTTTCTATGGTCTTTAACAGGTTTATAGCCTCGCTTATCCTTCCTGCTGCCAACTCATAATGTGCCCTCTCTCCAGAGAGAAGCGGCCAGCCCCTTCCATGTCCTGTTCCATCGAAGGGAGATCCATCGGAATGCTCTCCGTATCCATCATTATTGTATCTGTGCCATACTGGACCCGTCTTTGTGCTTGTTTTTAGAAGACTATCAACTACCCTGAGGGAATTAATTATTCTATAATCATCAGCTTTCCGCAATCCGAATCTTACGAGAGATGTACTGCCAGTGCTGACCAGTTTCTCTGCAGGAACGTATGCATCAGATGTCGGTCTGTTCTTAACTGGTACGTATCCCTGAAGGGGCGAACTGGCAAAGTTGAATGACGAGTCCTGTGGTGCAATCCTTACATAATAGCCATCTATCCCAAGTTCCTTTGATATATCTGTATCCCTTGCATAATTCCAGAAATCGATTCTCGAATAGTACATGTCAGCATTATCCCTCATGAAATTAGCTATTTTTCTATTTCCTATGAGATCAGAGAATTCGGCAGCCGTCAGGAGGGCTGCTATTTCAGAGGAGATAGTGAACGGAGAGTATCCACTGTCCTCTTCCCACCTGTCCTCCATTGTCACCGGACCGTACTTGATAATGAAGGATGCTGCCTTCAATACCATTTCATAGTAGTCTTCAGCTTTTATAACGTTGTATTTTTTCAGCATTCCTGCAAGTAGCACAGGAAAGGCAGTTTCATCCATCTGAATTCCCTTCCAGAATCCCTTTCCATCAAGCCACATGTTCTGGCACCAGTGACCATCGGCTTCTTGGGTTGCCCTGAGATAGTCAAGTGCAGCCACTGCTCCTGAATAATCTCCTATTGCGACCAGCGCTTCTGCTGCCTCGACCATATCACGGGGCCAGACGAGATGGTAGCCTCCAATATCATCGTCGCCCTTTTGATTTCCCCATGGGATGGAAAGGCTTGCAATTATTGCACCCTGGAACTGGAATTTCGCCTGATGTGATTTTATTACAGCAGCACTGGTTTTCGAAAGTTTCCCAATTTCAGATGGAAAATCACTGAAATGTGATTCTATGTATTCCTTCCACTCTGAAACATACTGATCGTAAGTTTTCTGGAATCCATGAACTATTGAATTTGTAACCTTTTCCCCAGCCTCGAATTCATTGGCCCCAAAACCTATGGCGATCGTGAACCACTGATCTGGGACCATTTTAATGAGACCGGTGAAAGCGATATTTCCGTTCTCCGCCCTGTCAAATTGGAAAGTCATCTTATGGTTCCTGCTGATGTCCTGCCAACCGTCGTTGACACCTACAAATCCGCAACTCATGTTCTCGAATGCAGTTGAAACATATACTGCGACTGTGATCCCCCTCTTCGTGGCAAAGAACATCTTCCTTCCCTTGTACTCACCGATCCAGCCGGTGTTGCCGAATCCACCATTGAGTATATGAGGGGCAAAAAGTGCATAGAGATCAAACTTCTTTTTGCCAACAGCAGAAAATCTTGTGTTTTGCAGAAGAACATCAGAATTAGGATCAGTAATTATAGTCTTCTCTATCCTATAACTTCCATCTTTGGACTCGTTGATCAGATGATATGCCGGAACTCCATCCTCGACCATTTCTACAGTATGGGTAGTATCTCTTCTTTCCTCAGAAAAGTAGTCCTTTCCGTTCGCTACAAGAAACTGAAAATCACGAGTGTTGGCTATGTCTATCCTAGGATAATAGATTTCGTTTATTATTCCATGGGAAATAGTGAACCATATCCTGCTCATAGATGAAATGGAAGTACCAACTCCATCCTTCGAACTGGAAGTCCACCTTGGCTGTATTCCCGGCGATCCAGGTGCGTTCATTATTCATCATGTTCATTTGAAATTAAAACATTCTGTGTAAATTATGCTGGCAATCTAACCTTTTCAGTTGTTCAGATTTTTCCTGAAGATACCTCGTCAGGATCAGATTTTCTGCTGATGATCCTCCCGCCATCGATTATGATCTCGTTGCCTGTCATGAATGTGTTGTCGTCAGAAAGAAGAAACTTAACCAGATTCACCACTTCTCTCATTCTTCCGAATCTTCCAAGAAGAGTGGCTGCTGATCGGTCGACGTTCTCGGGCGGTTCCTGATCCTTGGAATATACGGGTCCCGGTATGAGCGATGATACCTGTATCCCGTATTTTCCAAGATCTACAGCCATGCTCCTCGACATTGATACCAGTGCTCCCTTGGTTGCAGAATACGCAAGAGAGGATTGAAGTGGAGAGATATACTGTATAGCCCCTATGTTGACAATCTTTCCTTTGATGTTGTTTTTGATCATATTTTTTGCCGCCGCCTGTGATATAATCATGACTGATGTCATCACCAGATTGATCATGTCTGTCCATTCTTTCATGTCTATATCGAGAATGCTGAACCTGGAATTTCTGGAAGCATTGTTTACAAGTCCGTCTATGCGGTAATTCTTCTTTGCCAGCCAATCTGAGAATTTCAAGACCTCATCTGGAACTGATTGATCCAGCGCATAGAATACAGCTTTATCAATTCCGAATTCCTTTGCTGTTTCCGTTCCTCTTTCAGTTGATCTGCCAGTAAAGATTACCACGTTTCCAAGTCCAAGGAGCGATCTTACGATCTCCCTTCCTATACCACCCGTTCCTCCGGTCACAATATACGTTTTCTCCTGCATCTTATGATCCCCTCATTTTTCAGTCGTGAAACCTCAAAAGACCCCCGCGCCTGAGTTCAGGTAATGGTTCCTTTGGACTGATCCCGTGACCCGTTCCAGCCGGCTTTATGGACTCCTTTGAACATTCATTGGAGTTAGTGAAGTATTCCTCAGGAATACAATTTGGTGGTGTTTCAAGAAGAGCATCAGGTGAAATTGCCGAAGCCAGATGAGCAGTGGAGGCTATTCCCACCCATCCGTTGTGAGGCCTGCAGTGAAATGAGATATTTTTTCCAGCCTCCATGATGATCTTTACGATGTCCATTCCTCCGGTGATTCCCCCTGATTTGGTTATATCCGGCTGATAATAAGTGAGTGCGTCAATGGCCAGTACTCTGCGAAACTCGTTGATGGAAAAGAAATTCTCGCCGGCTGCCACAGGAATTATTCTGTTGACAACTTTCAGTGAGTCATAGTCATCGGGCGGCCATATTGGTTCCTCGATCCATTTCATCTCCATCCCCGATGCTTTCTTCGCAAAATCCTTTGCGGTTTCCAGAGAGAATCCGCAGTTCAGGTCTGCCATGAGATCAAAATCATAACCCAATTCCTTCCTGATACTCTTGATTGCTTCCAGGCTTTCAGAAGGACTCTGATGGATTTTTATCATTGAATAACCAGAATCCAGCAAATTCCTTACCGCATCCACCAGCTCCGTCTTTTTGTACCTTGAAAGTGAAATGTATCTCTTTATACTGTGCTGATTCCCTCCAAGTAAACTGTACAAAGGCTTGTTACGCTCTTTGGCAAGGAGATCCCACAATGCAATGTCAATCCCTGACATTGAAGCAGTTGTCACGCCATAACCGCCTGAGAATATGTATTTCTGAATCATTTCCCAGATCTCCCTTGGATTAGATTCATCTTTTCCGATAATGAGCGGCGATAACGTTCTGATTAATTCATAATATGGTGACGGATCGTTTCCAGCAGTGGCCAGAACTTCACCCCAGCCAGTACCATATTCTGATGAAATCTTGACATAGAGTTGCCTGCTCCACTGATCAATCCATAGTTGTCTGGGGTTCGTCTCGCTCAGGGGAACTGATGCTTTGACAGGATCAATATTTTTAATCAACGCCTGCAAATCGCTAGGACGTTTAATTAACTTGCCATTTCTCAATAAACCTGTATATCAACTTTCCTTTTGATAAATTTTTAATACCAAACATTAATAGTCATCCTAAATATTACAATCTTATGGTAGTACAGTTTTTAATCCACAACAAGGGTGATGATGTCGGTGTAGCCACATCTGATCTCAAGAAGGGAACTGAAGTAGAAGGCGCTTACCTTGATACCAATGAAAAGTTGAAAATCAAGGCGCAGGAGGACATTCCTCTGGGGCACAAAATTGCCCTCAGGGAGATGAAAAAGGGCCACGATCTGGTGGAATACAAGAACGTAATTGGAAGCGTATCAGAGGATATTGGAGTTGGACACCATGTACATACACATAATCTGAAGTCAAAGAGGTGGAAGTAATGTCAACATTCAGAGGATATGAAAGAGAAAATGGGAGAATAGGAGTAAGGAATCACGTGCTTATAATACCGGTTGATGATCTTTCCAACAGTGCATCTTTAGGAGTGGAGCATCTGGTTAAGGGAACGCTTGCCGTGCCTCATCCTTATGGCAGATTGCAATTCGGAGAGGATCTTGACCTCACTTTCAAGACCCTTGCAGGATTTGGAATGAACCCTAACGTTCATTCCGCTATAGTCATTGGAATTGAGGACAACTGGACAAACAAAATAGCCGACCAGATTGCAAAAACCGGAAAATGGGTAGAAGCTATCAGCATAGAAGGCAAGGGAGACTTCAAGACAGTAGAGACCGCTTCCAGGATTGCAAAAGACATGGTCCAGAAGTCAAGTGAGGTTCACAGAAACGATTATGACGTATCCAATCTGGTTGTGAGTGCCAAGTGCGGCGAATCAGATACAACGTCGGGCCTTGCATCCAACCCAACTGTGGGAGTACTTTTCGATATGCTAGTTGACGAGGGCGCGACAACGATTTTTGGAGAAACTTCAGAACTTACCGGAGCGGAGGGTGAGATTGCAAAAAAAATCGAAGACCCTAAACTGAGGGAAAAATTCATGAAGATATTCAACGACTATCAGGATGAGGTAACAAAGCACGGTGCAGACCTCCTTGGATCACAGCCTACGCAGGGGAACATCAAAGGCGGTCTCACAACTATTGAGGAAAAAGCGTACGGAAATATACAGAAAGCTGGAAACAGGAAGATCGTTGACGTTCTCGAATATGCAGAGCCCCCCAAGAAAAAAGGATTGAATTATATGAACACCTCGTCTGCAGCGGCAGAGGCTGTCACGTTATTTGCGGCAGCTGGTGCGGTTGTGCATGTGTTCACAACAGGCCAGGGAAATATAGTAGGGAACCCCATAGAACCGGTGATTAAACTTTCTGCGAACCCCAAAACTGTCGCATCCATGAAGGAACACATTGATCTGGACGTCTCCGGACTGCTTTCATTCCAGTATGATCTCAAGGAGGCTGGAAAGAGACTCTATGATCTTACCCTGAAGACAGCTTCCGGGAGATTGACGAGCGCAGAAGTTCTTAGGCATGTGGAGTTTAGCCCAACGAAGCTCTATATTTCTGCGTAATTTTAAATTATTTTTTCCAACCCTTTTTCTTTTATATATCTTAGAACATTGTTCTGGTGCTGCATCATTATATTCCAGGAGGCCTCCGGATCGTGCCTTGCAATTGCATGGTATATTTCAGTGTGCTCTATAACTTCCATTTCAACCCTGTCAAGACTGGCGTATAGTGAAGCTCTTACCACTTTCAATTTTAACCTTATTTCCTTGCTGTACCTTTCAAGATACTCGTTCTTACTAGCCCTTGCAACCAGTGAATGAAAGTCACCGTTAAGATCCGAAAGAAGCACACTGTCCTTCTTTCTTCGTTTACTCATTTCAGTTATGGTTATGATCAGGTCACCCATTTCCCTGAGATCGCTATCAGTAGCCCTGATCGCAGCAAACCTTGCAGCCTGAGCTTCTAACACCTCGCGGGTTTCATAAAGGGATATGATGTCGTTTCCTGACATCAAAAATACCGTATAGTACCGGCCCTGTCTGCAGATCAAACCTTCTCCCTGAAGCTCTATGAGAGCCTCCTTGACAGGGGTTCTGCTGATGTTGAGCTTTTCTGCAACACTGTCAATATCCACAATCCTACCTGCTTTCAGCGGGCCACTTACAATGGATTGAACGATAAAGTCGTAGGCAGTTTTCTTGAGATTCTGCCCATTCTGCATAATTGAAGTAAAAGTGTCGATGTATTTAATTTATCGCGGCAAAAAACGACTTCATGCTTTATTTGTCTATTCTAATCTAAAAAAATGTCGTTCTTCTAATATATGTGCGAAAATTTCTGTTTATTTTCCTTAAAAAATAAAGAATGATGGTTTCCTGAGCCGAAGAGAAGTGCAGTTTTAACTATTAAAACATATCCAGTCAAGAATTTTCAATGAGAAAAACGTTAATAGATTTCTCACGATTAAGTAGAAAGACCATGATATGATCGGGTGATAATTGTGACTGAGAATTTTGGTGTATATAATCCATTTACTGGGGAGCTTCTAAAAAGAATTGAACTGATGAACATTGAACAGATCAGATCTGCTATCGCCAAGGCAGTGGATGCACAGAAAAAGCTTCAGGAATTAAGCATCGCCGAAAGATCTGCAATGCTGATGAAGTGTTCACTTGAAATAATTAAGAGAAAGGAAGATCTTGCAATTTTGATGTCTAGGGAAATTGGGAGGCCTATTAGAAGTTCAAAAGGAGAAATAGTCAGAACTTCCGAGATATTCAAAATTGCAGCCTCGGAAGTAGCCCATGTAATGGAAGGAAGATTCATGAATCTTGGTGCATTTGTACATCCTCCTGGAAACGAAAAGAGGATTGCCATGGTGATTAGGGAACCTGTTGGCGTGGTTGGATCTATAACACCATTTAATTTTCCAGCATCAAGTTTTGCACAGAAGGTGGCACCATCACTTGCTGTCGGGAATACTGTTGTGCATAAACCAGCAAGGGCCGCACCCCTGACGCAGATTGAGATCTCTTCTATAATAAATGAATCTGGTTTCCCTGATGGATCAGTGCAGATAATTCATGGTATCTCATCAGAAATAGGGGACGAATTCGTTTCCAATCCTCTAATTGGGGCAATTACCTTCACAGGATCTGAAAAAGTTGGACTTGATCTTGCATCGCGGGCTATAAAGAATGGTAAAAAAATTGTCATGGAACTGGGCGGAAGCGATCCTCAGATCGTACTTGACGATGCGGATCTGGACAAGGCCGCAGATGCTGTAATAGTTGGAAGATTCGATTATGCTGGGCAGTTCTGTAACGCTACAAAACGTCTCATCGTGCAGGATTCTATCCTTGAAAAATTCACCAATAAACTATCGGAAAAGATGGATACGCTTAAGGTTGGTGATCCAATGGATGAAACAACAGTAATGGGACCGATGATTCATCCTGATGCAATTAGCGAGATGCACACATTCCTGAAGGAAACAGAATCAAAGGGAGGAAAAGTCCTGTATCAGGGGAAAACACCAGATGAAAAGGTTTTTTTCCCACCTACAATAATAAGAATAGACAGGGATGCTCCAGTACTGAATCACGAAGTATTCGGACCAATAATCCCGGTAATATCAATCAAGAATGATGAGGAGGCAATAATTAGGGCTAACGAGACAGAGTATGGACTGGATGCCTCTGTATTTACTGGAAGTTTTGACAGGGCTTACAAAATTGCAGGTAAATTGAAAACAGGAACAGTTATTATTAATGATACCACAAGATTAAGATGGGACAGTCTCCCTTTTGGCGGGGTGAAGAAGAGCGGAATTGGAAGAGAAAGTGTGCCTGATTCCATGAGAGAGCTTACTAATGAAAAGATGATTGTTTACAGAGTAGGAGATTAACATGAAAATAAAGAATATTGAAACGTTTTTGGTTGCTGCAGTTTGGAGAAACTTCATAATAGTAAAGATCACAGCTGACAACGGTATTGTGGGTTATGGAGAAGCCACAATGGGTGATTTTGAGAAAACAATAGAGGCAGCTGTCAACGACTTCAAGCCATTCCTTACAGGTAGGGAAATAGACATCCCGGAGATAACAAACTTCCTGTACAGGAATTTCTTCTGGAGAGGTGGACCCATATTGATGTCAGCCATTAGCGCCATCGACCAGGCATTGTGGGATGTTGTTGGACGCGACGCTAACAGACCAATTTACAAGCTCCTTGGTGGAAAATCCTCTGCAAAGATCAAGGTTTACGCGAACGGATTCATATCTGGAAACGCACCACCGGAGAAGTTTGCTTCGGCCGCCGCAAGTGAAATTGACAAAGGCTTTAGAGCTGTGAAATTCGATCCGTTTGAAGGATCCGGTCCCGGGATCAGTTCTAGGGAGCTGGGCAGAGCGATAGATCGAATATCGGCTGTTCGTAATTCAGTAGGAGAGGATGTGGAAATAATGATAGAGGCTCATGGCAGGTTCAATCCTGTAAGTGCAAAGAGAATAGCTAAGTCTATTGAAAAATTCAATGTGAGCTGGCTGGAGGAACCTGTACCGGAGGAAGATATTGACTCAATGGCAGAGGTTAGGAAAAGTTCACCGATACCCATAGCCACTGGAGAAAGGATAGTGACAAAGTACAGGTTCAGGGAACTCCTTGAAAAGAGAGCGGCTGACATAGTACAGCCAGATGTTTGTCATGTGGGTGGCATAAGATCTTTAACTGAGGTTGGGTCAATGGCACAGGCAAGTTATGTTAACGTTGCTCCGCACAATCCCAATGGGCCTATTGCCACGGCTTCGTCTTTGAGTGCACTGATCACAATGCCAAATGCGCAGATACTTGAATTCTGGGTTGATGCAGGAACATTGAGAAGAGAAATTGTAGAGGAATACTTTGAGATAAGGGACGGTTATATAGATCCCTTGGAAGGGCCGGGAAATGGGCTCGAGATAAATGAGGAGGCCTTTAAGAAACATCCATATAAGAAGATGCACCTGGAATACTTCAGTTCGGACTATGCCTATTATGGTGATACGAAATGAGAAATCTCAAATTTTCCCCAGTGATAACACCGTTTGTCAACAACAAGATTGATCTGGAAAAGCTCAGATCCCATGTGAACAATCTCTTCAGCAAAGGCATTGATGGACTTTTCCTTTGCGGATCTACCTCACTATGTCCGTCACTTTCAATTCAGGAAAGAAAAACGCTTATTTCTTCACTGAATGACATTCCTGAGAGGATAATATTCCAGGTGGGTTCCCTCAATCTTGAGGATACACTGGAACTGGCCACGATCGGTAAGCGTGCTGGAGTCCGGGCAATAGCCGCCTATCCTCCATATTATTACATTAACATACCTCAGTATTTCCTGGAAAAATATTACATCAGGATCTCGTCTATATATCCGACATTTGTCTACAATTTTCCTCAGGCAACGGGATATGATATCAATTCGTCCCTGGTCAAAAAGATCAATAATTCCGGGGGAAATATTGTGGGAATCAAGGATACAATTAATGATCCTGCCCATATGCTAAGTTTCAAACAGGAGTTCGGAGACAGCTTCACTGTATTCAGCGGACCAGATTTCCTTGTAATGAATGCCGCTAGAATAGGAATAGATGGAGTGGTCACCAGTTCCACCAACTATGTTCCAGAGCTAATAACAGCAATCTTCAATTCCAACAATCTGGATGAGATGATGAAGCTTCAGGCTAAGATAACAGGGCTTGTCAATATATCGAGGAGGTTCGGTCAACTCTCTGCAAACTATGTTTTAGTGAAGGCCCTCCAGGGATACGATGTGGGCAGTCCAAGAGAACCGATCTTCCCGCTGTCAGAGGATCAGCAGAAAGAACTCACAGAGGAAGCACTGAAAATAATTCATACATGATCAGGAACCAAAAGTCACTTTCCTCCTCTCCATTGAGAGCGCACTGTCCACATTATGAGGATTTCCATTGACCACCTCAATTACAGTACCATTTCTAACAAATATTGGTATTCTTGATATTGGCTCTTCTACGCTTACCCATGTTGGTCCTTCAACTACTCTCTTATCATAAAAGTCTACCCACTTACCCTGTGGGATGTAAACTGATCTTCTTCCTGTCTCGCTGAATATAGGTGCTATAAGCAGCTTACTACCCAGCATATACTCATCGTCGATGAACATACATCCCAGATCGTGCGGAAACTCAAGTATCAATGGCCTGACAAACGGTTTCTTGATTTCAATGGATCTCCTTGCCTCTGATATTATATACGGAATCAGACTGTATCTTAGCCTTACCAGATCGCCAAATGCTTCTACAATTTCCTTGTCATAATTCCAAGGTTCTCGTGGAGTGGTACCGTGAAGCTTGAAATGTGAAAACATCGCACCCATAGCTACCCACCTTATATACAGAAGACGATCTGGTTTTCCGGCAAATCCTCCTGTATCGAAGGCAGTGAACATTGTTCCACTCATACTGGCGGAAAGCGCCGATCGGAGCGCGGTTCTCATTCCTTCCCATGTCGAACTGGAGTCACCTCCCCACTGAATTGGGTAATTGTGGCTCATTAATGACCCGGACCTTCCCCATACAATCCCATTGCCTCTGGCCCTTTCAACTCCCTTGAATGCCGACATCTGGTAAAGATCTCCCATAAGGTTTCTTATAAGATACCCGGGATTTCCGCTGTGATCAACAGAATCAGTGGGAACCGTCTCTCCAAAATCGGTCATTACTGCATCTGCATTCGATCTTATCATGAGATCCTGGATCAATGCTGTGTACTTTTCAAAGCATTCTGCGTCGGTAAAATCAATCATCCCTCTTTCTGGTTTGTTTGGGTTTCTATCCTGATTTGGAACCAGGGCTATACTGCCTGCCGAATCTCTGAGTAGACAGTTTTCCAGTCCTTTTATAGCATTACCCTTCAACATGATGTATGGGTTGACCCAGAGACAAAGTCTCTTTCCCTTTTTCTTTAGAAAATTACCAAGATCATCATCGTTCCTGAAATGCGATCTGTCCCATTGAAATTCACATGCCTGGGTTACCCCAGGAACATAATCCTGTAACCACTGTGGATCCATGCTGATGACATCGATCGGTATTCCGTTATTTTCGAACAATCGAAGAATTTCTGATACCTCATCGACAGTTCTGTATCCGATCCCTGCCCATCTGCTGACCCACATACCGAAGCTCCACTCAGGTGGCAACTCTGGAACCCCGAACATCTTGAGAAATTCCTCTATTATCTCTTCAGGTGTTCCAAAAATAATGTAAAACGAAAGCGATCTGGCAGGTGCGGTAATCATGACCAGTCCTTCCATTGTCTCCCCAAAATCAAATTTCATCGGGATGTACTCAGGAAAAACAATACCTAAGCCAGCGTTGCTCAGGAAGAACGGAATGCCTTTGTATACTTCTTCAGCACCAAGGCAGTAGTTATCGTGCGGAAATGTGTAGAGTGTTTTCCCGTTTTTATTGAAAGTTGTGAAATTTTCTCCCAAACCATATATGCCGTAATTGGATGGTATCCTGAACGAAGTCCGGATCATATCGTCATCTGCGGAAATGGTGAATGTTTCGTAGAATTCGTCCCCAAGACTAAGAAACCCAAGCTGATCTCCTGGTGCAAATGGAGAAAGAATGATCTCGTCCCCTTTTTTCACCGTAATGGAAAATTTCTCCCCTTCTTCAGGAATATGTACAGAATACCCTTTCCTCCCCCTCCCTGTTGGTTCATTGTGCGGGACTGAGAGACCTGGATAACCGTTGCCATTTTTAATTTCCACTTTTATTGCCATATCACTGAAGAATTTCACGTCAATGTTCACTTTTGACGTTTTGAAACTGGTTGTTATTCCGTGAGAAACGATCTTTTCTATGAATCCGGCGCTTGAGAATGATTCGCCCTCAAAGAATTTTTTAATATCAAAATCTTTTAAATTGTTCATAAACAGATAACGAGACAATGAATAAATTGATTTCTAGCCTATGAAATAATGGACCAGCACAAGATTTTAGTACTTTTTTACTCTACCATTATATTGTTATCAAAGGAAGATTCCATTCTTAAGATTCGTGATTTGACTCTTGGTTATGACAGTGATGCTGGAGTCGTTATAGCCGTCGATAATTTATCACTTGATATACCGAAGGGTAAGATCTCCTCAATTGTGGGAGAATCTGGATCCGGTAAATCCACTTTGGCAAATGCCATATTAGGTTTTGTGAAGTATCCCAACGTGAGAATCTCTGGTTCAATTTACTTCCATGATGAAGACATACTATCTATGGACCCGGTACCGCTGAGAAAAATGAGAATGGAAAAGATTGCGATTGTCCCACAGGCAGCGATGAATTCTCTCAACCCGGTCATGAGGATTGGAGACGAGATCCACGACATAATTTCGGCGCATCGTAAACTCTCGCCCGAGGAAGAAAAACAGATGATTAGTACTGCCCTTGAAATGGTAGAACTTCCTGATTACGTCTTGAATTCATATCAGAATCAGATAAGTGGAGGCATGAGGCAGAGGGTCATGATTGCCATAGCTTCTATGCTTGATCCAGAAATAATGATCCTTGACGAACCAACGACTGGTCTTGATGTAATTGTACAGAAGAACATACTTGATATAATAAGGAAAATAAATGAGAAAAAGGGAATTACTATTGTAATCATAACGCATGATATTCCTGTGGCGTTCTACCTTTCGGATTTCACTTCAATCCTGTATGCAGGCAAAGTAGTAGAGGATGGCAAAAGAAAGAGCGTTGTCGAGAACAGATTTCATCCTTATACCAAGATGTTGATTGAAAGTGTTCCGTCAATGAAAGGCGGTGCGAAAAGGCTTGTCACAATACCTGGTGAAGTAAGGCCGGTCATGGAGAATCAAGTTTTCTGCTCCTTCGTTGAAAGATGCCCCTTTGCTATCAAGGAGTGTCGGACTGTTGAACTCCAGGATTTTAAAGAGAAAGATGAAATCGTGAGATGTCATAGGTACAATCCAGCACTGAAGGAGAGTTTCTTAAAACCTGTCTCAGAGGATCAGGAACATACAGAAACAGGATTTTCCAGCAGTATCACTTCTCGTTTTGCCAAAGCAGAGGATCATTCCATCGAACTGGTTGATCTTGTCAAGAAATATTCTGTCGGAAGGGGATCTAGCAAAAGTGAGATCGATGCTCTTGACGGTGTCAACATAAAGGTTGAAACCGGAAAAATCGTCTCTATAGTAGGTGCTTCTGGAAGCGGTAAAACCACTGTTGGGAAGATTATATTGTTTGATGAGAGAGCGACATCAGGAAAGTACATGTTTGATGGCAAGGATGTTACAAACGTAAAGGATCGTGAGATCAAGAAACTGAGAAGAAGCGTTCAGATGATTTTCCAGGATCCTTTTTCATCCCTCAGTCCAATCCACAAGATTGGTTATCAGATAGAGAGACCCCTTTTGATAAACCATATGAGTGATGCAAAAAATGTGAAGGATAATATACTTGGAATGCTGAACCTCGTTGGTCTGAGACCTCCGGAAAGTTTTGTGGATAAATACCCACACGAACTATCAGGTGGCCAGAGACAGCGGGTGAGTATTGCCAAGGCGTTATCAGTGGGTGCAAGGTTACTCGTTGCCGATGAACCGGTTTCCATGCTTGATGCTTCGATTCGTGCAGAAATTCTCAATCTCCTTTCTGACCTGAAGCATAAGCTCAGGATAGGAATTCTGTACATTACCCATGACCTTTCCACTGTAAGATACGTTGCCGATTATATCTACGTTATGAATGCTGGAAGGGTTGAGGAAGAAGGTAGCTTGGAAGACATAATGAACAACCCCACAAAGGAATACACCAAAAAACTTTTGAATTCTGTTGTTTAGGCGTTTTCTTCAATATTTTCCCTTGGTGTTTCTGAAACATTTTTCCCTTTTGCAAACTTTTTGGCATTCCTGTATGTTCTGAGACTGGGATTAGCAATAGTATCAAGCCCAAGACTCATCAGTCCGAAACCAACACCGATCACAGCTATGGTGAGACCTGGAGGAATGAACCACCACCACTCTCCAAGAAGGATTGCACTATAGTTGTTTGCAAAGTATAGGATGGATCCGAGTGAAATTATGCTCTCGTTTCCCAAGCCGAGGAATAGCAGACTAGTCTCAAGCAGTATTGCAAATATTATCAGATTTGTGAAAACATACCCAATATAGGAAAGGAGAGACGGGAGAACTTCCCTGAAAATTATTCTGAAGTCAGATTCACCAGTGTGCTTTATAAACCTTATGTAATCACGCCCTGCAATAGACATTGCCTGTGCCCTGATGGTCCTTGCTCCGAAAGCCCATCCTGTCACTATGATCACAATGGCAAGTGACAGAACGCCTAGGTTGCTATGGGATGCCTCAAGACCCGATGATATGACTATTGCCAATGGCAATCCCGGTATAAGCAGGAATACGTTTATGAAGAATGCCAGTACCTCATTCTTTATACCAGAGAAGTACCCGCCAAATAATCCAACTACCACCGCGACAAGAAGAGCTAGTGCCGCTCCTATCAGTGCTATTTCAAGGGTTGGAATTATGCTCACCATGAAATCGGACAGTATATCATTTCCAAAAAAATTCGTTCCAAGTAGGTGTGACCTGGATGGTGGTAGATTAGAAGCAAAAATAGCGTGCGGATTGTAGGGGGGGAATAAGTATCCATAAACTGCAAAAACGATTACCGCAATAACTATTATCGATCCTGAAAAGAGATATTTGTTTGAGATGAATTTTCTTAAGGAGCCTGATCCAGAAGATTGTTTCGTTGGTCCATGTATTGTCTGAATAACCTCACCATTGTCTATGTTGGTATCCAGAATTTATCCCTCCCGGATTCTTGGATCAAGCCTATAATAGAGGAGGTCCATAATGAAGTTGGCAACTAAAACTGATATGATAATAAGAAGGAATGCTGTCTCCAGTACAGGAAAATCCTCGTTGATGACTGCGTTGTAGATATCAAATCCCAATCCCGGATAAGAGAATACCATCTCTACGAGTATGCCACCGCTAATAATATTTCCGAGGCTGAGAGCAAAACCTGTTAAGTTCGGCAATATGGCGTTTTTCTTGGAATAATCAACAATTGTTGTTTTTCTAAGGCCTGCCAATTCAGCATACTTCAGGTAATCATCATTGAGAGTGGCAATAGTATTGTTCCTCATACCCAGATACCATGCACCATAAGAAGCAATTATAAGGGTTCCTAGAGGTAGTATGATGTGGGTTACCACGGACAGGTAATAGGATAGAGAGGATGGGGTTAAGAGATGATTGTAAGCTCCTGCCTCCGGAAAGATATGGAATTCTATGGAGAAGAAAAATAGAAAAAGCAGAGCCATCCAGAAATACGGGAACGAATAGAGAAACAAGGATACAACAGATACGACACTGTCTTCGCCTGATCCTCTCTTATGAGCAGACCGCAATCCCAGGTAATTTCCCAGAAGAAAACTTATAATCAACGCCATGCCAAAAAGAAGTATTGTCCATACTATACTCTGCATTATAATCTTTATAGCAGGAATCGGATAATACTGTATGGAAGTACCAAAATTGCCTGAAAATATGTTTACCACAAACTGAAAAAACTGAGAAGTAATAGGACCATTTGTATATCCAAGAGATGCCTTCAATGAAAGGATCTGCTGCGGAGTAAGTGTGGTTGTCTGCTGCAAAGTTCCAATAACAGCATCAACTGGATTTCCAGGCATGAGATGAGGAATCAGGAAATCTAAAAAAAGGATGAACCAAAATGATAAAAAATAAAAAATTGATTTCCTGATCACATACTTCGGTATCGTTCAGATCTACTCCTCTTTAGCCTTTTTTCTCCTCAAGGCAACTGCTGCAACCGCCGCGACAATCACAACAACCGCGACACCTATTAATGCGTAATCAAGTGTACTTACTCCACTGGAGGACGTACTTGAAGTGCTATGTATGGGTGTAAGGGGTACTGCAATAGATATCAATCCAAAGGTATTAGAATATAACGCATCAGTGAAAGAAGTGTAGTTAACACCCGAATACCCATATGTGTTGAATTCGTTCTGCGATATCGTCATTGCAATCGGTATCGATGGTGTCTGATTGAGCAGTATACTCAGAGCTGCGTTGATGTACTGTCTCTGTCCCTGAAGGGTTGGTTGAATAGCAGCCATGTTGATGTCATGAGTAACCGTGGCATTATTATATCTGGAGTAATCACCGGTAGCAGAAACACCTTTAGGTTCAAGCCAGTAATTCGAGAATGATACGTTTAGAGCACCTATCGGGTTAATCGCACTTGACAGAAATGCGAGACCCATGCTGTAATTTCCTGTATAGATATTAGCATAGAATGTTGCACCGCTTGGAGTATAAATATTGGCGTATATTCCAAAGCTGTTCAACTCAGTCTTGATTTCCTGAAGATTAGCTACGACATTTGCTGCAGCTCCGTTACCGGAAAGGGTTACGGTAATTGTTGTCCCATTAGCTGCTGCCCAGTATCCCGCTGAATTCTTTGTGAATCCAGCCTGCTCCATCAATGCTGTAGCGTGGGACAGGTTGTATGTGTAATATGTTCCATTGGGATGGTTTGCCAAGAAAGACGGCGTGAGGTAGTTGTTCAGTGCAGGTATAACGAAGTTTCCAGCAGGAGGTTGAAGAGACTCGTTTGAGAGCACCTGTCTATTCAGAACATAGGCAAGGGCAGTTCTAACAGTAGAGTTGCTCAATGGCCACTGTAGATTATTCAACCAGAGCATGAAAAATCCTGAAGGCGGAGTAAAATAGAAATGATCTGAACTCTGTCCTGCCCATGTTGAAGCAGCGGCGTCAAAAGCTCCCGAAAGCCAATTTATGTTTCCACTAACCAGAGCGTTTGCTTCTGCAGTGACTGTAGGATAGGATGGGATGATCAGCGTGGTAATATGTGAACCTGTATAGTAATAGTGGCTATTCCATGTAAACTCAAACTGGCTTGCAGTTATTGAACTGGCAACAAATGGACCTGTGCCTATCGGATCAGTGAGTGTGTAACTGTATGGATTTGAAACATTTTGCCACTGTGACGGGTAAATTATTGGCTGTGACATTATTTTATATAAGTCAGTATAGGCAGTGTTTGTGGTATAGAATGATACCTGATCTGCTCCTGTTTGCTTCACACTCTTTATGAAAGATGTAAGACCCTGAGAGTCTATCTTGGAGTTGTTCATAATGTAGTTGAATGAGTACACGACATCAGAAGGCCCGAAAGGCGCGCCGTTGTTATATTCCACTCCACTTCTAAGTGTAAAAGTAATGTTGGTAAGGTTTGTACTGTATGAGTAACTAGTAGCCAATCCAGGCTGTGGTGATTCACCATTCATTAGATACATCAGAGGCGAGAATACGAGGGAAATTGCAGTGATCTGATACGGAGACGATGCAATGCCACTGAACGGATTCAGATTAGGAGTAAATGATCCGTAACTGTCCACGGCAAGGTAGAAAACCGAGGAAGAACTTGTGTTATTGGATCCAGTAGCTGGATTATAAACTGGGGTCCCTCCGTTGCTAATTCCCATCGGAACAACCGCCATCAAAATAGCAATAGCAGCTACTACTAATACCATGACTCTTTTAAAACTTCCAGTAGTCATGTGGAGAGAAATTGTTTATAGTTAATAAGTTTATGCTCTATTTAATTTTTTATAAGGAACATTTAAATATAATTATATTCGTTCTATTCTCCTTTAGAGATTCTATATATCTACTAATCTCTCTATGAACATTTGTTGCCAGATCGGTTTATGAATAAAGAGAGAAACAATTTGGGAATTAGAGTATAAATAATAAAAAATTTTTGTGCAATAATGGAAATTTTCTGCCTTAAATAATATTGATATCTCCCTTCTCAGAGATCTCCTCCAGAGTTTTGCCCTTAGTTTCCGGAGCAAGCAGAATTGAAAGCACCAACCCTCCTATACATGTCAGGATTATTATCAGCAACTGATCACCTATGACAAGACTTGGGAAAAACAGACCTGTTAAAACTCCACCAAGTCTTCCCACTCCCTGCTTCCAACCTTCCGCAGTCGCCCTGATTCTTGTCGGGAAAAGTTCCGGAGAATATACCATATGAAGGCTACCGGGACCAATACCCTGAAACATTGCGAATAGAACAAACGCACTAAGTGACAGGATCTTCAGGTTTGCAGGGGCAAGCGCGAGTACAACTATTGTTATCAACATGCCAGCCCAGCCAGTCAGCGTTGAATTCCTTCTTCCGAATTTATCAATCACAAGTATACAGATTATGTCCCCGACGACGAACAGTATCCAATAGAGTGATGATCCCAACAGTCCTGCCTCACCAAATGATGCAAGAATGGAAGGGCCATATATGGATGCATTCACGAAGGCTATGGCAAAGAAGAAGTAGAACAAACCAATGAAAATAGCACTCTTCGTGAATTTTGTCAACAGTTCCCTGTAATAGCCTGATACAGGAGGCTTAACGTTAGAATCCATAATGAATTTCTGTGTGTCTGCGGGCATCGTGCCACCAGTCACCTTTTCTATGGATGTAATAGCCTCCGTTTTCTTTCCATGCTGTAGCAGCCATCTCGGTGATTCTGGTGTTCTAAGCCTGGCGGCTATTGTGATTAACGCGGGTATTGCCGCTGACATCAGCATGTATCTCCAGGCAACTGTTGCTCCAAGTGGAAGAAGGGAATAACCCACCACAGCAGCTACGACTCCTGCTATATTGAAAAATGTTATGTTCATGACCAGGAATTT
>JBBYJL010000022.1:0-18030 GCA_043196285.1 Thermoplasmataceae archaeon
TTCCAGAACATTGATCGCATCGGAAATGCATCTAAAGGCCCTGGTTGAAAGGACGTTCGATGAGATCTCGATGTTCAATTCTTACTCCATGGGATGGATCAGGAAGTTTATCCCGAAAGAATACAATAAGTATCGGAAGTTAGGTACTTAACTATAATTACCTCCTTTGCCTCCTGATACTTCTCTATCAAAATTTGTAATATAAGTGAAAGAAGTGCTTTTTCCATGAATGTCATAACTTAAGATCCGTTATCTCCGCCTAGTTCCAATTTGTACGTTTTGATTTCTCTGATTATTGACATATTATATGATAACGTTATTCTAGTAACCCTTTTACTCACTGATTTTACATAACATTTATTAATTATCACAATCTACGTAGTTTCGCAATAGGTGAATCAATGACTAAATTTGTTCTGGTATCTGACAGTACTTTAAGTTATGAATACAGGAATTTTCCACTGTTGGATTTCCTTCCGTGCGCACCATCCCGCAGCATACCGGGATCAATATACAAGTTCCTGAGGGGTCCTGCCCCACCTGCAAAACCCAATGGGGAACTTGTTTTTGCCCCATATGCGTTGAGGAAACTGGAAGCTTCCCTTTTAAGAAAATTTGATCGAAAAGACATTGTAGTAGCTCATGAGGATTACCTTCAGAATTTTATCAAGGACGACACTGAGATCATTGGGGTTACAACAATGGATCCGCTCGGAACAGGACCAACCACAATGTCATATTATGCCCTCATGGGTGGCGAAATGATGGCATGGGTAAGAAGAGACTGGGAAGATCTGATTTCCAGAATAAACTCCTTGCGAAAGGGGAAAAAGGCCAAGTTGATAGTGGGAGGTCCTGGTGTATGGGAATTTACAGTAATGCCTGAGACAATCGAGCAGTACAAATTTGACTATATATTCCAGGGCGAGGCCGATGACATAGCTCCCATGCTTTTTGAGCAGATTGTTGAAGATGATATAGATCCTTCGATCTTCTATCGCGGCTACATGTCCTATGACGATCATTTCAGGAAAATTCTAAAGAAAGATGACAGATTCATTGCCAGAGGAATTTCGGCCAGCGCGTATCCAAAAATAGATGATATTCCAGAGATAGTTAATCCATCAGTTAAAGGCATGGTCGAGGTTATGAGGGGTTGTGGAGTTGGATGCGATTTTTGTGAGGTTACTTTGAGGCCGTTGAGGTACTATTCTCCAGAAATGGTTGCCAGAGAACTTACAGTTAATGCAAAAGCTGGAATCAAGAACGCCTGGCTACACTCCGATGAAATTTTCGGATACAAGCATGGCAACATGTTCGCACCCAATGAGGAAGCGCTTACTGATCTGTTCAATGCTACAATGTCTGTACCAGGGATAGAGACCTCGAATCCTACCCATGGAAGGATCTCCATACCTGCAGGTTATCCTGACATGATTGCAAAGTTCTCCAAGATACTGAAGGCTGGACCAAGGAACTGGATCGGTATTCAGACTGGTGTAGAGACTGGAAGCGATGAACTTGCAAAGAAACACATGCCGAACAAAACCCTGCCTCTTCGTATTGGACCTGATGGATCATGGAGAGAGATTGTCTGGCAGGGAGTTTACGTCGAAACCAGAAATTACTGGAGACCTGCCTTCACCATTCAGGTCGGACAGGAAGGGGAGACCGAGGAAGACTACTGGGATACTATCGGAATGATCAATAACCTGAGCCATTCCTTCGTGGATGGCAGACCCTTTGAATTTACGATAACTCCACTGGTTAACGTTCCTCTGGGCAGAATAAAATCACACACACTGAACAGGAGCCTCCTGACTAAGGATCAGCTCGCAGTTTATTACGCATCTTACCTTCACCTTGCTAAGATGGCATCAAGAGATGGTTTCCGCGATGCTGAAGGCAACTTCTTTGCCAGAGCGAGTACAGGATCCCTGATTTCCGGCGGAGGATTCATTATGCTCAAGTATGTCGAGAGAATTGCAAGAAAAGCTGGTGTAAATATTGAAAAAATAAAGAGCTATGGCGTTCCATCGACACGGGAAATAAGCTCCATGAGCCAGCTGGCTAGGGCCTGAATCAGTTAATAGATCGTCAACAATCTTCACTTTTATTCTATTTATTATAAATCTTAAGTCCGCAATCTTTTAGGGAATATATTCGCTCCCAGCATCCCATCTATTTTTCAACGTTTGATGGTATTTCGCCCAGCGTTTCATTCCTTCCAATGACTAATACTTAAATCCTGGAGAATTTCAGGAGTACGTCTGTGGTGACCGATGTTTTGATGGTGAGATCAGCAGCCTTTGTCTGCAAAAACATTGAGTATACAGGCTCTGGATTGCCGTATTCGTATATCGATCTGGCATCATTCTCCTTATTGGATATCCCTTCCTTGGTTATTCTTCCAATATACTCAGATAAATTAATGGTCTTCTTACTGGCACTATCCTATCCGGATGTGTAACCGTAGAGGTAATAATTCGCATTGAGCAGCTTTGTCTCCAATGGAACATTGTGCTTCTTCCTTTCGTCTTCCACTATTGTCTTTATTCTGTCTTCCAATAATCCCTCGTGCCATAGAATACTTAGGAATGCATAGAAGCCATGCAGTCATGAAATTCTATTCCCTAAAATCTGCGATGTTAAGATTGTAAAGCAACCTTAATTAGCATGTAGGTTACTACTGTTAGTGGAATCCTGCGATTCATTCCTTGGGTTTACAACTGAATTTTCCAGTACAGACAAGGAAATTCTGTTGGATCAGATCACAAAGAACTATTTTCGTATTTTCTTACAGAGACCTCAACCAGAGCTAACCGGATCATGGGCAGGATCGATAGACGTACTTAAGAAAACTATTGGTGACGGAATCCCAGTTATCATGGAGTACATATTCCCTATAGGTCTTGAAAGAGTGGATTTTATTGTTGTCGGATCAGGCAGAGCACTACTGATCGAGATGAAAGGCTGGAAGAAATACGAAGAACTGAACGAATACATTGTAAAGACAGACATTGGATTACAGCCTCCCCCCTGTTATCAGGCAGAAAATTACCTTTCCAAATTTATCAATTTTCACAGTGCTTCTAAAGATATATTATTCGACAGTTGTGTTATGATGTATCATACCACGGATGGAAACGATTGCCAGATCTTCTATTCTCCTAATGATCTGATCGCAAAGATGCGCCCTATTGCTGAAGAACCTGGATCCCTGGAAGATGTTCAGAAAATAACCCAAGGACACTTCGTATTTTCAAGAACACTAATAGACTTTATTGGAAAGAACAGGAAAATGTTGCTCGATTCGCCTTCAAGAGCTCTTATTGGAAATGGATACGGCCTTTCTTCCGATCAGTCTGTTGCGATAGGCAGCGTACTTCTGGATCTCAGGAACGGGAGATCGGTTGTGTATCTGATAAGAGGTACAATGGGCTCTGGCAAGACACTCGTCGCCCTGGCCATGCTTTTTACTGCCATCAGCGAAGGCTTCCATGCGCTTCTTGGATATAGGAATAACAGGCTTATAAATACCCTTAGAAAATCCGTTGACTCAAGGGTGAGAGATCTTTTACAGTTCTATTCGACAGGTTTCTATGGCAAAGGAATTGGAGAGCCAAATTTCAGAGTTTCGCTGATCAGAGGTGGACTGGACCTGGTGATTTACGATGAAGCACAACGCATGACCAGGTCAGTTATTGACCTCTCTATGAGAAGATCTTCAATTTCTGTCTATTTCTTTGATGAACAACAGATTCTTCTGGGAGACGAGGAAGGGACAAGAGAAAATTTTATTCAGATCGCAAAAAGCCAAGGAAAGGATGTCGTGGAGATTGAATTGAACGGTATATATAGGGTCAGGGACGGAAGGAGATATGATATGTTTTTAGGATCACTACTTTCTGGTTCTCCTGAAAGTAGCACGTTCGATTACGATTTCAGATGCTATAAAGATATTAAACTTCTGTTGAAAGACCTTGAATGGTCCATGAATAATGGGGAGAAAGTTGCACTGGTTGCATCATTTACCGAGAGCGATGGAAGAAAGAACAAGGTAAGAGTTAAAGATCCTTACATTGAGTGGTTAATGGACCCGAAGACCGAATATCCTGCGTACTGGATAGACCAGGTAGACGCACTTAAAAAGTGTGCTTCAGTATATGGTTCACAGGGATTTGAGGCTGACGTTGTCGGAGTCATCTGGGGAAGAGACCTGATATGGAGAAATGGGTGGAAAATAAATCCAGGTGCCATTACTGATGACGTTGGAGGAAGATATTCTATTAAGAGCCTTTCAGTTTCGAATCCTAAACTGGCAATTGATCTTATCATGAACCGTTACAGGATACTCCTTACCAGAGGTATAAAAGGAACATTTGTATATTTTGAAGATGAGGAGACCATGAAGCATGTTGAATCCGTATTGCCCGAAAATCTTGTGGCCAGCAGGTAGTCTTCATGAAATCTATCTTTATCTTCTGTTGCAGTATCATTGCCTGCATAAATTAAGGTTGGTATGAGGTGAAGACACTGGCACGGGACAGTCGAAACTTAAAATTCAGGCACTCATTTCGGTGATGTTAGTAATGTTACTTGTCAGAGATCCTGATCCACTTGATTCGTCATACGTTCCTGAAAAACTCAATCTCAGATCTAAGGAGATAGAATACATAGAAGGAAATGTTATTGCCCCATTAAGGGAAGGCAGAGGTTCCACTCTCATGGCGTACGGGAATTCTGGTGTGGGTAAAACAGTTACGGCTAAGTACCTTCTCAGGGAGAATCCAGACTTCATAACTGTATATGAGAATGCCCTTTCTTCATCAAGTCTCAGGCAGGTCCTTTCAGATGCACTTGCAAGAATGGGCAGGATAAATCCAGGAAAGTCTCTGGGGTTCGACTTCCTGTTCAAGGCAATGAAAACTCTCTCTTCAGAAAAAAAGAAGAAGGTTCTGCTTGTTATAGACGAAGCAAGGAATGTTGTCAGATCTGATCCGGAAGGTTTTCGAAACCTTGTCATGGCCAGCGAGTCGTATGGATTAGGGTTTTCTGCCATCATCATCTCAATAGAGAATCCCATGCTTTATGTCCAGAGTGATCTAATAAGACCAGGCTTTCCGGTTTTTGTGCTGAAATTTTCTTCGTATACAAGAAACGAGCTATTCAGGATACTAAAAGAACGCTGTGATAAGAGCCTTGTTGAATCTGCTTATGACGACATCCTTGTGGATTTTATAGCTGGGATAGCAGAGCAGTTCGGGAGTGCAAGAGTTGCAATAGAACTTCTTCAGAAAGCGGCACATCTGGCCGAGTACAGAGGGGGCGATTACATATCAAGCGACGATGTTAGAGCTGCGAGGGCGATGATAAATCCTTTCTTCACTGAGAGCAAACTTTCTGAACTTGATCCAGGCGAGTTGATTACCTTACTTTCTATATGCAGGTGCATCGGAAGCGGAATTAGAACCAACGTTAGTTGCGTTTCCAGATCTGTGGCACAGCTTCGTGAGGAGTACAGCATGCCCAGGATCAGGAATTTCAATCTGTACAGGATATTGAGAAAATTGGAGAATTCAGGGCTGGTGGAGAGCAGGATCATCGGCCTTGGAGACAGGAAAGGAGTGAACAAGGTAATCGAAATAAACGATCTCCCAGTCTCGGTTCTTTCAGAAAAGATCCAGAGTCTTATTGAAAGGCTTCTCTGATATACCAATTGATTTTCTTGCCCATGAGATTATGAAATCAAAACTCTCAAATGATCTTTTAAGGATTTTCCTGTAAAATTCCCGGTCTATGCCAACTTGCGAATCATCTATATCAAACAAACTTCTCCTGTTGTCAATGACAGAGATGTAAAATTCCTGCCCAGGCATTATTTCAATCTCATGACTGAATTTTTCCATAGCTCTTTTTGTCATGTTCCTGACACTGTACTGATCCTTCCATTTTGAAGGTGAGACTCTTATGCGGAAATCATCCCTGTCAAACTGTGCGATACTTCTTACATAACGATGCTCCAAATCCTTTATTGCATCGTATTTGACGGCAATATCCGGTATACTTTTGCACTCTTTCAGGACTGCCAGAGCGTCCATCTGGAACTTCTTTGCTATTCCTGGTAGGTTTTTCTGTCTGATCTCTATGCCACGAACCTTGAATGATCCATCTTTCCTCAATCCTATATATCTGTTGACTGCGCCTATTTCACTTCGTGATGGAAGGAAAGCTATCCATTCGTATTGACCATCCACCACTATGTCTATCTTCGTCTTCTCCTTTATTGCATCAAGAAGGCGCCCTGTCGATCCTTTTCCACTGATCCAGAGTGAGTCAACTATTCCATGTATCACTGAGAAACCATTTGATTCAGAGATCTTCATGGCATCAGACAGGCATTTCCTACCTATTGAAGTAATTGATTCGTGAACCTCTATCTTTCCAAATTTAGCATTCTTATACCCTGTATATCCGAACGATGTGAGCAGCATCCATTTCAATGCAGTGTCTCTTTTGCTGTAGACTGGATCAGATCCTTTTATCGATTTATAAAAAAGTCTTGTTCTAAGGAGTTCTTCAAGAGCCCTTGACAGGAAGCCCCGTCCTTCTCTTATAGAATAGTAGTCTGATCCTTCTCCAATCACTGTGTTTCTGGCGATCGTTTCCGGAGAAAGATTATAGTTGACTATTATGCTTGGATACATTGATGAAAAATCTATCTCTGTAACATCTGTATAAATTCCTGGAACAGGTTGCAGCACTGTTCCACCCATATCCATCTTGGCAAGGCCTGAAATGGTCTTTTCAGATTCATAGTCACTTTTGTAGAGTGGCACTAGAACATTATTCTTGATGGCGTACGAGATTTCAAGTGATGAAACTGCAGTACCTGGCGTGACATACGAAACGACGGAAGGGGGAAGGGATGACATCCTTGAGATTTCCATCAACCCGGGAATGCCAGCTTCGCCATAGATGAATGAGTTTTCCTCTATGCATATTTTTCCTTTCAGGTTGACTCTTCCGTTGTTGTGATGGACCTGCCCGTAAGAGGTGTATGTCCCGCCACTGGATATGTGGCTTACCGGAACATCGATACCGCTGTCCTTCATTGCAGAGATTAATCTCTTGAAAAAATGATTGTTATTGTTATATATGACAAAGACAGATCTGCTTAGTTCCTCTTTCAAATATTCGTAAACATCATGTGACGGTTTCATTTCTCTACCATTTATCTCAATGTCTGTTATGACATTACCATGCATCCTGCCACCAATCCTTGTTGAGGGAATGTCAGGATCGTAATCATCAAGGCTTTCCAGTGGAAAAAATACCAGGTTGTTTTCTGATATATATCTCAGTTGAGGGTTTATGTCAGCATTGAATATGCTGAACTTTCTACCAATTCCCATGCAATCTATCGCGTATACCAGGTCTTTTATTTTTGACGGTTTTGTGATAATCCTGATGCCATTGAATGAACCATAGATATCCTTTCTTTCCTCTCTATAATAATCCTTATAGTCTGAATTCTCCAGTTGGTTTTCAATAAAGTCCAAGTCATATTCCGATCCGGATACAAATACCCAGCTGTCGTTTCTTTTCCTTTCTTTGAAAATCTTATTGTCTGTGTAATACCATAACTCTATAAAGTCCAGTCCTGTGGCATTGATGAGATAATTACTCATTTGTGATCATTCTTCATTCGATCAAAATTCTTCATCATCTCTATCAATATAGAAACTATGAAGCCTATTTCAGGGTTCATTCCTGCAGTCGAGACCTCTGGAGAATGCGCTTTTCCCATTTTTATCAGTTCCTGAAGATATGGTATATCCTCTGATCTCATCATGGATTCCATTTTGCTGTAAACAGAGGATATGGCGTTAAAATATTGCCTTACTGTAGGGGTGCTTCTTCCCATGTGTACAGACCGTCCTTATATTTAGTCGTATCAATGGGATTGTAGAATTTCCTTCCAAAATAATTCTCGAATATGCCATGCTGACCAACTATAAGCGTTTCCATGATACATCCATAAAAATTGCTTTTGATCCTCATAATGTCATATAGACTTTCCATCACATGAACTGACCATGAATCAATGATGTCGGATCTTATACAGATCATGTATGGATAATTGTCAGATTCCATCAGTATTCTTTCCAGTTGGTATGGAGTAAGTATTCTCTGTATCTTCAGCTTTCCTTCGGTATCATGCTCCTTTATTATTTGGGGATCTATTATTATCCCATCAGAAAGTACCAGGTGTATGCTCTCCTCTGACTGAAATTTGTCCAAGAAAGCAACAACAGACGATTGTTCAAATTTATCCTCTCTCCATATCTTTAGTCTTCCTGCCATTAATTACATAACAAAAAGTGACAAAAAAGCTTTGTGCAAATCTTGTAAAATGAGCAAGTGGCTCTACATGCGTGGTCTGTAGGTCAAAATGTATATAATATATACATATTTATAATATATTATATGGTTCAATGTCAACAGATTAATATCCATAGAACATTAAGGAATAATATCACAAATCACCATATAGAAAAATATCGATTAGAGGTTCTGGGAAACTGCTATTGCTCAAAAGGCTAAGTTGTAGATTTGCTGGTAACCTTAACGACATAGAAAATGGCAGTCATGACGACAAACAAAGCCAATACAACATAGTTTAACATTAGGATTAGGGTGCCTGGAAACAGCAATTGAGAGGATCCGGTTATACCGGCTTTCGTCAGAAGCCCAACGCCATTATCTATTAAATAGTTTGAGTCCACAAAGATATAGGTAGAGACAACGGTTATAATTGATGTTACAGACATTGCAAAATAGGCATAATAGAATACTTTGCCATTTTTTCCTGCATTTTTCATATTCCTGTAAAGAATGAGAGATAGCAAAAGAGCGAATACCGTCAGGATTTCTAACGGGATAATAACCTGAATAGAACCGACAAATGCAACAGAAACAGAGCCGGGACTGCTGGAACTGAATGTTGCCACGATTCGTGGTGGACCCAGGTAAATAAGAACTCCAGCCAACAGTGCAGAAGCGATTAACATTGCCTTTGCCATAAAAAAGAGGCTTGAATTTTTAATGATAATCACCCCGCAAGTTGCGGTACATCTACAGACAGGTAACCTATAGGCCCGGTCACGGTATATGTAGCTTCAACGTTGGACCAGACAATATTCATCTGGGCGTATAGAACTACGTTTTGCTGGGAAAATGAGTAAACCTCGGTCTCTGTTTACAGTGCATCAATGGCGAGTCCTGGAGTGGAAGAAACGCTGACTATTCCGCTAACAAAATTGAGTGATCCGTAGTCGCTCTGCAATGAAGGATCGTGGTTTTCGGATATCTGTATTGCTACGCCCATTATTGACGAGGATGTGTACAATAGGCTTACGCTAATAGAAAAACCGGCAAAGTCTCCAGTTGTCCATATGGAAGGATCTGGATTGATCAGTTGATCTGTGTCCCAACTTGCACTGTTGCACCAGGTGTTTTCTGTAGTGCCCGATCCGCATCCACCCCGCCACCAGGAGGACCGTGGACAAGATCTGTGCCAACAGTGCCAAAAAATTTGAACCGCAGTGTTTCCAGAAATAAAAAAATAGTAAAGGAAGAATCGGCCAGGTTATGCGCTACCGGGGTAATTGACGCAGTCACTGATCCATTCAACGCCATGATTTCATATTCCCGATTATTAGGAGAACCGAGCAGGTAATAACTGACATTGCCTCACGAAATAGTCTGGTTGGTTCGATATGAGATAATTTCTATTACCAGGAACGAAAAAACCATTTTCCGACATGGCGCTCTTCATTGATTTAAAAACTGCTGTGGAGGGGTGAACTATGGTTTCTCCAAGTTTTACACCAGAGTCGCAATATACAATGGAAGCAGCACTGGAAGAGTCGATATTCCCAATACCTGTAGAATGGCTAACGTTAAAATTCAAACCTATTAATCCCGTATATGAGAGAACCATGAGTAATGCAATCCCACTGTTAACAATACCAGTACGGAACTCCTTTTGTCTCACTCTCTCTGGAATTTTCTCTAAAAATACCTCTTTGTCCCATAACTATCGAGACTTAATTATAGTAGATATATAAATATATTACGAGGTTTAGATTTGTCAAATTTTATATGATATTTATTGTTTCAACAAGTAATCATGTTTTTGCATGCTGCTTCTTTTTCCTTTTCCAATAATATCGTCCTCAAAATATTGTGAGTTGTTATAAGAAAGATTTCATTCGAGATTCAGAAGGTGCCAATTTAACCCATATCCAGGAACATCAGGCCAATCCCTGATGCACCATGCATTTATTTTCCGCAGACAGCAAAGAGATTGACACGGTCGGGTTGAAAACAGATGCACAGATTTTAAGACCCTCTTATGCGATTGCCCCGTTTTATCATAGTTGTTGCCCAGATCCTGTTTCCAGCTTTCTCACTAAATAGAATACATACGGGCTCTGCCATGAGGTGCAGCAGTATTGAAATAAAATAGGATCAATTCCTTTATTTTTTGATTTAGGAGGAAAATCAATCTGTTATTCGAAATCCTCATTAGACTGTGGCTGATTTGCAACCATGGTACTCAAGGGGATTGTAATGGCTGGAGGGAAAGGCACAAGATTAAGGCCGATTACCTATTCGATACCAAAACCATTGGTTCCAATAGCTGGAAGACCATGCATAGATTACACTCTTAACTCATTTTTCAATGCAGGCATAAGCGACATTATAATAACAACTGGATACAAGTTTCAGGCTTTGATAGAGGGTGTGCTGGAGCATAAAAAGGCAAATCAGAATATATTGTTCTCTGTGGAGAAGGAGCCTGCAGGCACGGCCGGCAGCATAAAAATTGCAGGGGATTTTGTGGATGACACCTTTGTTGTGGGAAGCGGTGACGTACTGGCAGATTTTAATATCAAGGAACTAATAAAATTCCACAGGGATAAAAAATCAAAACTCACAATAGCACTTACCAGTGTTGAAGACCCATCTCAGCTGGGAGTTGTAGACCTTGAGGGTGACGTTGTAAAGAGGTTTATAGAGAAACCGACAAAGGAGGATGCATTTTCTAACCTTGTCAATGCCGGTATATACGTCATCGAGCCTGAAGTGCTGAACTTCATTCCACCCAACAAACCGTATGATTTTGGAAGACAGCTCTTTCCAGAACTCCTCAAAAGCGGCTTCAAGGTATATGGATTCAGGGCTAATGGGACATGGCTTGATACCGGAAGACCGAATGACATGATTACCGCGAATCGGCTAATGACTGAGAAATACGGAAACAAGATCAAAACTAAGAACATAGACGGTACTGTAATAATGCCTCAGAATGCTCCAGGTCTGAAGGATGGCATCATTAAAGGTTCCACATACATAGGAAATGGAGTGAACATGGGTAGAAATTCAACTGTTACTTCATCTGCAATCTATGACAACGTAATAATAGGATCTGATGTAGAGATAGTGGATTCCATGATAATGGATTCCGTGAAGATAATGAACGGAACAAAGATTTACAGGTCCGTAATAATGCGACAGACCTCTATAGGAGAAAATTGTGAAATCAACCAGAGCGTGCTCTCTCCACGTTTAAACCTTCAGAGTAATTCCAGGGTATATAACGTATCTCTCTCATCAGAGGTAGTGGAAGAGGAAAACTAGAATGATTATAACTATAGCCACACCAAGAAGTGTGTAGACAATACTTCTATTGTTGCCAAAAACGATTGGAATTGGGCCAATCATTATAAGTCCACCAAAACCTTTTTTCTCTACACTATTCATTTCTGTCCTTTTGTCGCCTTCCAGATTATCCATAGATAATGAAAATGGGCCTATGAAGAAAAAAAGAAAGCCGATGATTATGAGTATGATCGGCAAAGCTGAAATGGGGTTAGCAGAAATGAAAAATGGGAATATTATGAATAAGCCCACTGATACTAGCCCCAAGAGTGACAAAATTAGCAGCATAACAATGCCGACTATTATGAGCGAGAAACCTATGGTGAAATACTTCATCTTTACAAGAAACCTGCTTTTTGTAGGATAAGCAGATCTTCCGTCGTTAACTGTTCTCCATTTTTGAATTTATCGAACAGTACCGTGGCCTTCTTCTGGAGTTCTCCTTCCTTTTCTTTCTTCCTGGAACTCCTATCCTTTGTCCTTATACCGTAAATTACCTTTTCTAAATCTCTAAGATCGTTCTTGGCCTGAATAAAGGCCTGATGTTCCTTTTCCGATTCCTGATTAAATTTGATGAACATCTCATGGTATTCGTCCGATTTTCTCCTTGTCTCATCAAGTTCCTGAAGCATTGTATTAATTTGCTCGCTGATGCGTGAAATCTCGGATGAAATTCCCTCTATCTTCTTCTTGGAGTCTTCAGCGATCTTCTTTTTTTCTGCGATCTTCTGGTTTATTTCCTTTATCTTGTCGTTGTTTTCCAGTTGCTGATCCAGTGACGTCTTCATTTTTTTAATTTCGTTTGTAAGCTTCCTTATTTCGGAAACAATCTTCATCTCGTCTGATTTCTCCAGTGCTGTTGTTTCCTGTCTTTTAATGAGTCTCTGTAGTTCCTTTTCCTTGGCTCTAATATCTCTCTGATCTATTCCTTCAACACCGGCAGTTTCCCGTATCTGCCTGTACTGTTTTCTCAGATCTGACAATTCGCCGTATTCCTTTTCCTTTTCGGGCCTTAATTTCTGCACTTCTTCTATTAGTGCACTTTTCTTCGCTATAAGCTCCTTGACCTGATCTCTCATCTCTTTAACTTTTGCGTTGAGAATATCGCGCTGTTGAGCATTGTTAACTGCCTCATCCGCTGCTTGATCTCTCTTCTTAACGTGTTCCTCTACAATCTGCCGAATCAATTCACGCTTTTGTTCAAATTCAGGAAGAAGCTCACTCATGATTACCATTCATCGCAAAAGTAAAGAGTGATTGTTCTTCGCAATAAATATCTTTCGAATGTTTTTGGGTTTCTTAATGCCCAGTCTAATGTAATATTATTCCGGGAAATTTCCGGTGCAGCTGTGAATCGTTATGAATACAGCCAATCATTGCATTTACAGCTGTTTCGAAATATCAACCCTCATGCAATAGCTAAAAATAATCTGCATCAAAGGAACTAAATGAATCTCTTTTTGGTTGTTGAAATGAAATTCCTGAAAATAAATAAATTATTCCTGGTTATAAAGAGTTCATGACCAAGGCTGTTGTGGTTCCAAAAGAAACTGCAGATATTGTGATAAGAGAACTTCTAGCACACTGCCTGATCAGGAAAGATCTAAAGATAAAGAAATTAGGTGATCATATAGCTATACCGGTGAATCAGAATGTAACAGACCCGAGGTTTCAAATGATGGATCTTGCGTTTGAACCCCGTTATATTAGAGAAAACCCAATAAAGGTGATCAACTACAAATTGCAATATTCAGGCGTCAAAACTATAGTCCCGGAAAAATGGATACGCTACGGTAGTGCTGTGGTGTTCAGGCAGTTTCCTGGATGCTGGGACAAATCCTTGTTGCATGAAATATCAGGTGCCCTTAAAGCAAATAAAATTTACATTATGACAGGACCGATTGTAGGAAAAAAAAGAGAACCTAAGATTAGGCTGGCATACGGAAGGCACGGTTCTATAGTACATCTCGAGAATGGAATCAAATACATGTTCGATCCAGAGAAAATAATGTTCTCTCCAGGAAACGTAAATGAGAGAACAGATATGGAGAATCTGGAGGTCGAGGACGGGATTATCTTTGACATGTTCTGTGGCATAGGATATTTCTCGTTGCCTCTTGCAAAATACTCCGGGTGCAGGGAAATCGTCTGTACGGATATTAACCCCTTGTCGATCAGTTTTCTCAAAAAATCTGCAAAACTGAATGGACTTACGCACAAGATAAAGGCTATGAACAAAGACTGCAGGCAGGTTTATCTGAAAAACAGGGCTGATCTGATAGTGATGGGGAACTTTGACTCATTTGAATACATTGATCACGCCCTTCTAAACTTAAGGGAAGGCGGGAATTTACTGATCCACTTTCTTCTTCCGACAAGTTTCCTGAAAGATGCCGATTTAATTATTCAGCAAAAATTCAGAGGGCATAATGTTGTTGTGGAAATAAAATACACACATATAGTAAAGTCGTATTCTCCAAATATCTGGCATATGTCTTCACTCCTTGAGATTCACAGTATGCCAGAATAATTATTGTTTGATTGATCCTCACCCAATTGCCTGAAAGCCTACCGCATAACTTCGTGGATGAAACCCTATAAGAATATGCCCAAACGTCTGGTCGCCAAGAAAATGATGTATTTTTGAGAAAATTGCGTATAAAACCCAGTAGGCTATACAAAATTGAAACAGAATGCTTCTCACAGAGCCTTCTTTTATGATCTTTCATTATCAGAATCCGAAGAAATAATCCAATAATTTAAATATCTTCCTTGATATTAAGAAAAAGGTGGTACCTTGGTAAAAGTAGAAACACTGGACTATAAACCAAAACCTATAGATGAGAACTTTTTAGATGATACAGCACATTACCCGGTTACAGGAAAGCATCACGATCACGACGTTCGTGCCGAAGGGATACAGAGAATGGACGCTGCTGGTAAACCCTATCCAACTAAACTCGGAATACACGGTACGAAGGTTGCGGTTGATTGGGAATCCTGCGTTGCAGACGGAGCGTGCATGGATGTATGCCCAGTTAGTCTCTATGAATGGCAGCTCAATCCGGGCCAAATGGGAACAGGCAACGATAAACATATCGAGAATGACAAAGATCTCTTTGCAAAGTACAGAACTGACAAGTGTGACCCAGTAAGGGAAAGTGAGTGCATATTCTGTATGGCTTGTGAAAGCGTTTGCCCAACCAGAGCCATAAAGATCAGTCCGTAAATAATTATTTTAACTTTTTAATTCCAAAATTTTACTATTTACTCAAGAGATGCCCTATATGTCGAACGTTGGTTTCCTCGGGTTTGGAATGATGGGGTCTATCATTTACGGTAAAGTGAACTCCAGGTTTCCGGTAAGATATGTTTATAACAGAACGAAAGAGAAAGTGGTTGGCCATATCACCGGTAACACAGAGATTGCGGATGATACTGAAACTGTGTTCAGAAACTGTGATACTCTGTTCTTGTCATTGACAGATTCAAGAGCTGTAGAGTCCATTCTCCTGCATGACAACCCTGCTTCAGATTATATAAGGGAAGGGTCTATAGTGATTGATCTGAGCACCGTGAGCCTTAAGACTTCCCTTAAGGTTGCAGAAGCTCTCAGGAAGAGAAATATCTCATATCTTGATTGCCCAGTGATTGGAAGCACAAAGGCTGCTTTGTCAAGTTCACTGGTAACTGTTGCAGGTGGATCTGAGGAATCGTTCAAAAGTATCGAGCCTATGTTAAAAACTTTCTCGAAAAATGTTTATTACGTGGGTCCAAGCGGCAATGGAACCAAGGTGAAACTCATCAATAACCTGGTCATGGGAACAAACATGGCAGTACTATCTGAGGCGCTTGCAATATCTAAAAAACTTGGTCTGAATGATTCAGTCCTGCTTGAGATTCTGCAGGGAGGAGGAGCTGGTTCCAGGATACTTGACCTTAAGAAGGAAAAATTGATTGCCAAAGATTATTCTCCGGAATTCAAATTAGCACATCAGCTAAAGGACCTGAAATATTTCTTGGAAGTCTCCAGTGACAAGAACTTTCCTTCATTGATAGGTAGTATTGTGACCCAACTATTCTCTGCGGCTTTTCGCATGAATCTTGGAGAAAGTGATATGTCTGCAATCGCTGAGTTCAATGAAAAGATTGAGTGAACAGTGTGGAACAGGTCGTATATGTTTACTTCTTTGCTCTCACTCTTATCCTTCTCGGTTATGCGTCCTACAGTGATATCAGTACAAGGACTGTACACCCATATATTTTTATTCCACTGATTGCCGCCGGTGCAATACTTGATCTCTTATCCGGGATTTCACCTCTGTTTGTGACAGTGGTCCTTGCGCTTTTCCTGCTTACGTTTGCCCACGATAACCTTCCTGTGTTTGTTGTTACCGGTATCGCAATTTTTGCGGCAGGTTTTCTTTTTCTACTTCAGTCTCCTTTGATGCTTTCAGCACTGATTTTCATGTTCTTCGCCTATATTCTTGGTGCCGGTGAGAAATTCTTCGGCATAGGTGACATAAAAGCGTTCCTGGCCATTTCCCTTTCCTTTGTTAATCCGGTTATGCTTTTACAGATATTTCATCCACTACCTTATGGAATTCAGTTCCCAATGATCTTCCTGATACTCCTGAATTCTTCCCTTGTTTCTGTTTTCTTCATACCGTACCTGCTCATGATCAATATTCGGAAAAAGTCAAGAATTTCTGTAATGTCCCTGTTCGCATTGCCTTTTGACGAAAACGTCCTTAAATCTCATCCTGAAAGATACACCGTGAAAGAGTACAAAGGTAGTCGATATCTCCTTTTCAAAACTCCTTTTCTGCTTCCAATTACCATTGGTTTTGTCATAGCTATTATATCAGGCATATAGGTGCGTATTATCTGAGACAATTCCAAATACATGTAAAGCGTATTCCTTCATATATGAATTATCTGATCACCGGTGTATCTGGAATTATCGGCCCAGCGAAGAACAGACAGAAACCGGTTTCCGGTTATGATGCAAACAGGATAGATCTCGTTGAAGGCGAAGGGA
Organism: Thermoplasmataceae archaeon; assembly: GCA_043196285.1. Classification (GTDB taxonomy): domain Archaea; phylum Thermoplasmatota; class Thermoplasmata; order Thermoplasmatales; family Thermoplasmataceae; genus JAKAFX01. The sequence goes on from JBBYJL010000022.1 coordinate 16,772, forward strand.
TCTTTGTAAGAAATGGTGTCATAGAAAGCATTCTGGAAGCTTCCGATTTCGATAAAATAAGAAAAAATTTTAGGATCAGGGAAATAGATGCACATGGTAACATAGTAATGCCAGGTCTCATAGACAGTCATACCCATATTGTTTTCTCTGGCACTAGAGAAAGCGAATTTTATCAGAAGATTGCAGGTATGAGCTATCTGGAGATTCAGGAAAGCGGAGGTGGGATATACAGGACATTCAATGATGTGGCACTGTCCTCGGATACTGATATTTTCCGGCAAACAATGCGCAGGGTATATTCTGCCATTTCCAATGGAACAACCTCCATGGAGATGAAAACTGGCTATGGAATCGACAGAAATAATGAAGCTAAGCTGATTAGAGTAATGAATCTGATTGCAGGTACCAGACTCGTAAACGTAAAGAAGACATTCCTCGGACTTCACGTTATTCCTCAAGGCTTCAGCGAAACGGAATATGTGGAAATGGTATGTGAAAAAATGCTTCCAGAATTCTCCGAAGAAGTTGATTTTGTGGATATTTTCTGCGACAAGGGTGCGTTCGGGCCTGAATCCCTGGTCAAGCTTGAAAAAAAGGCACAGAACCTTAATATCCCTCTCAGAATCCATTCCAACGAGATTGCTGACATAGGATGCCTGGATCATCTTACGCATTTCAATATTGCTTCAGTTGATCATCTGATCAATCTATCCGGAGGCAACCTTGATTCGATTAAGAGATCAGGAGCGATGGTTGCACTGCTTCCCATCACTGCGTATAGCCTCGATTCAATGAAAATGCCTGATTACAGGAGATTTTCTGACGCAGGAATTCCGGTGTCTATTGCCACGGATTGTTCCCCGTCAACTTACAGCTCAAACCTGCTTTACGCAATATATCTTGCAGTAAGATTCTCGCACTTTAGCGTTGAATCTGCAATCAATGCGATAACCTTCAATCCGTCTTTTTCTCTTGGCATGTCTGGAGAAAGAGGCTCTATTGAAAAAGGAAAAATGGCTGATATCATAGTGCTGGATGTTGATGACTACAGGAAGATAGTCTATGAGTATGATTCCGGAATTGTCAGAAATGTCTTCATAAATGGGAAACTAATAATCAATAACAAGGTCCCGAACGGTAAACTGAAGAACTTCGCGTAACCGCCTCTACCAGGACAATGGATTCCTGGCTGATCCAGATCCGTTTGAGACCGCATAGATACCATAGTAAAGTTTCTCTGCTGACATCCTCTACTCCCT
>JBBYJL010000023.1:0-17800 GCA_043196285.1 Thermoplasmataceae archaeon
AGTTCTCTTACGTAATAATTACAATTCACATGTTATTTTATACAATGCGCAAGATTAATATAGTATTTTAAGAATACGCATAGGATAAACATGGCTACGTACAAGTTTAAATGCAAGGACATAGGGATGGATTGTAATTTTCACGCCTCTGCGAAATCTGTTGACCAGTTGATGCCACAAATTGTGGAACATGCGAAGACCGCTCACAATATAAATGAGATAACACCAGATCTTAAAAAGAAGGTTGATGGTGCGATAAAGAAAAGTATGTTCTAATCACTGGAGAATCATTGCATCAACCTTCGTGATGGAAGCATTATAAATCCTTTCAGCTTCTTGAAGGAAGAGTTTTATTTTTTGTCTTTCTCCTGCAACGAATTCAGTGTCGGAGAAAGATTTCAGGTTTATGAGCACGTTGTATAAAGATCCTTTTATCGCAGAGTAGGCATATATCACAGCACAGGCTGAATCCGTAATGGCTGATGATATCCCTTTATCTATAAGTTCGCCCCCGAATTCCAGAATTTTGAAAGCAAGTCTGGCAATTTCCCATGGAGTCTTCATCGCTTCCCTGGAAGCTGTTTCAATTGCCTTAGATCTTAATTTTTTTTCCTCCTCGCTCGCCTTGGGAAGTTTCCATGCGGACGAGACCTTCGTAAAAGCATCCTCGTCCAGCTTCATGAGATCCTCTTCCTTTTCCATCAGTTTTCTGCTTTCAGAAGCTATGATGCTGGCTCTTTCCCAGTACTGTTCATATTTTTTCTTGCCGTTTGTGAGTGAAGAAACCATTGAGGAAAGAGCTGCAGCGACAGATGCAACCATTGCGGATGCTGAACCTCCCCCAGGAGTTGGGGTACCTTCCGCAAGCCTGTTCAGAAAATCAGTGGCCCCGTTCGCATTTTTTGAATTTTCCATGAGTTTATTCTCCAGTATCTGATCTTCTTTGAAGCTATTTAATCTTAAGTAGAACTTTGAAGATCCGATCAGGGCGTCCATGGGCACAAGTCCCACTATTTCTGATTCCACCGGGACAAGACCGTATCTTGATGCTTCCATCCTGACGGTTTCAAAGACCCTGTAAATTGGCGTCTTTCTGAAATTTGTCAGGTTCATGGAGATCTGAACTGCCTGCCTTTCCTCTATGAAGAATGCAAGGGCCTTAACAAAACTAAGACCTCCATCTCTGGCCCTGATTGCAGATGCTATTTTCTTGCCGATAGATATATCTTTTGTGTCCAGATAAACATTGTACGCAACCAGATAATCTCTGGCACCGATAATAGATGCGCCTGCACTTCCAATCTGAGATGGACCATAATCCGGTTTCCATTTCTCCTCACTTATGGCATCCCTGAGCTGTTCAAACTGGAAATTCTTGTTTCTTATGTCTTCCAGATTCTTCCTATTCTCTTGCTTAGCTGCCTCCCCGTAAAGATAAACAGGTATACCGAGGTCATTTCCTACCCTTAACCCGAGATCATTTGCCATTTTTATACAATCCTGCATTTTTACTCCAGAGATTGGTATAAACGGGATCACGTCAGAAGATCCAAACCTTGGATGCTCTCCGTGATGCTTGTTCATATCTATTAGCCTGGAGGCTTCCTTTATGCCTCTGAATGCCGCCTCCACTACCCTGTCTTCAGGAGCAACAAAGGATACCACAGACCTGTTATGACTGGAATCCATTTCTGTATTAAGAATCCTGACCCCTTCCACACTTGATATGCTGCTCACTATCGATTCCAAAATTTTTTGATCCCTGCCATTACTGAAGTTGGGAACACATTCAACTAGCCCCATGAATGGTAATTGTAGGCTGAGTTATAAAGCTGTTATAGCAAGAATGTCCAGTTCATGATCTGCAATTATACAGCATGGAATAAAGAAAGTGAAGTCCTTATTGGTTACAGTGCCAGATGATATGGCATGTTCATTTATATAACAAACTTAATACTCGCGGAGCAATAAAGTATGAAAAATGATTGAATCAAACCCGGACAGCCTTGGAATCAATGATAAACTTAACAGCACAATACTGTTCAACGAATCGGGCTATAAATGGTTAAGCAGAAGAAAGATAGTTGGAGGCAGCAAAACTAATTTGATTAATCTGGCTGCCATAAAATATCAGTGGGCGGTAGATTACTACAGGAAGATGATGGCGTACTCGTACAATCCGCAGCAGTTCACTCTAACCAGAGAAAACAGGGAGTACACTTCTCTATCCGAGATCGAGAGAAAATCCTATGACAGGATTCTCTCTTCGCTAGTTACACTGGAAAGCATTGTCGTTTCAAATCTTCAATATGTGTACCCGTACATAACAGCACCGGAAATATCAGCCTGTTTTTCAACAATGCAGTTTCAGCAGACTGTACACTGTGATACCTATTCCCAGATCATAATTAGTGCAATCCCTGAAAACCAGAGGGAGGGCATATTTGAAGGGTGGAGAACCAATGAGCAGATGAGATTAAGAAACAGGGATATCAACAACATGCTGTTGAAATTTGTGAAAGATCCCACTTTAGGGAATTTCGTCAAAAACATACTGGTGACCACGGTGATCCAGGGTGTAATGATGCCCACCGAGATCGCTCTTATTTATGCGCTGGCAAGGCATTCAAAGATCGTCGCCACTGCCAATACCATAAAGTATGTCAACAGGGACATAAATTTGCATTCTGATTTCCTGCAGGCTCTGCTCAAAGCCGTACTAGAAGAGAATCCATCTTTGAATAATTCAGAAACCAAGAAAGATCTTGGGCAGACTATCAGGGATGTGGTTAACATAGAGAGTGACCTGATTCATAACATCTCTGAAGGTATGATACCTGGCCTTTCTGACGTTACTATCTCAAGATTTTCTCAATCTCTGTCTAACAAAATTGCGAAAAACATAGGTATGGAAATTCTCTTCCCGGGTATTACACTCAGTCCTATACCGTGGTACGAGAGTTTTGGAGAGATACGGAAATAGGTCTTAATTTTAATATTCCTGAATTTATATCGGCTGCTTTTTTTACAGTAGTCGTGAAGAAAGTCTTAAAAACCTAATACGTTTTACTTATTTTACCATGTTATTTACCAATAGCAGATCTAAATCCTGTACCATGTTTGATCAATCATGGTTCATTAATAGTTGTAAAAGAGTTTATCAATCATTCTGCGAATCCAATCTTTACAGGAGTTTTTGAGGGGGAGATTGACATAATTAAAGAAATAGTGAAAAGAAATGGAAAGGTTGTTCCCTTCCAACAGAGGAAGATTACGGAAGCGATATTCAAGGCGATGACGTCTGTGGGAAATGGGAACCTCGATGATGCTGAAAAGATTTCTCGGTCTTCCGTGTTCAAACTTGAGGCTTTGACAAACAGGCCCACTGTTGAGCAGGTTCAGGACGTTGTGATAGACTCCCTGATGAATGACAGCATAGACGGAAGAACTTTCACCGATGTAGCGGAATCATACATCCTGTACAGGGAAAACCGAAAGAAAATAAGGGAAGAAAAGCAGAGAATTGAGAGCGATGTGCAACTTAAGGTCATGCAGAAACAAAAATACAAGCTTGAGGATGAGCCTCCAATAGAACTCAGACTGAGACCTTCCACCGTCACAAACAGGCAGGGACAGAGAGTCCCCATTGATGTCACCAAGATCAGGAGGGTCATTGAAAAAGCTTGCATAGGACTCGAAGGAGTGGATCCCATTGATCTCGAACTGGACTCTCAACTTCATTTCTATGAGGGTATCTCAACCAGGCAGATTCAGGAAACTCTGATCAAGGTTGCAAATGAGAAGACTTCTACCAAACAGCCGAACTGGACTTATGTGGCTGCGAGGCTTCTGCTCCATGATCTCTATCAGGACGCGGGCAGATCGAGGGATTACGCAGGATCTGATTATGGAGACTTTTATAATCTTGTTAAAAAATTGGCAGAAATAGGCAGATACGACCTGCGAATGCTTGAGAGCTTCTCAGAGGAAGAGATAAAAATTCTTGGTGCGTACATAAAACCGGAAAGAGATCTTCTCTTCACTTATCCTGGGCTAAAGCATCTGAGCGACAGGTATGCGGTAAGAGGATTTGACAATGAGGTTATGGAGCTCCCTCAGGAGGTTTTCATGGGAATTGCCATGTACCTTTCTCTTGCCGAAAAGAAGGATGAAAGGTTGAATTGGGCTAAAAAATTTTATGATGTCCTTTCAAACCTTTCCATTACGATGGCTACACCAACCTTTGCCAATGCCAGAAGACCTAAAGCTCAACTCAGTTCGTGTTTTATTGACACAATAGAAGATTCGCTGCAGGGCATTTTTGATGGACTGACCACCTTTGCAAAGGTATCCCAGAATGGTGGAGGCATGGGGGTCTACCTGGGTAAACTCAGATCGCTTGGAAGCACCATAAGAGGATATAAGGGTGCGGGCAGCGGAATTGTACCTTGGATCAGGCTTTACAATGATACTGCAGTTTCTGTGAATCAACTTGGCCAGAGAGCCGGAGCAGTCAGCATATGGCTTGATATCTGGCATAACGATATTATCGACTTCCTTGACCTTAAGACAAACAATGGTGACGAGAGAAGAAAAGCCCATGATATATTTCCGGGAGTTTGCATCCCGGATCTCTTTTACAGGACCATGGAGAAAAATGGCACCTGGTATCTTTTTGATCCCAATGAAATAAGAATCAAGAAGGGATGGTCTCTCGAGGATTACTGGGGCGAGGAGTTTGAGAAAAAATACCTGGAATGTGTCAATGATCCTCAGATAGACAGGAAGGAGATGCCTTCGCTCGATATCATGGGACTTATTCTTAAAAGCCTTTATGAGACAGGTGGACCATTTATATTCAACCGTGACACAGTGAACAGGATGAATCCAAACAAGCATGCCGGTATGATATATTCGTCCAACCTTTGCACGGAGATATGCCAAAACCAGTCTCCCACTATAAAGATCCGAGATGAGTTGGAAAACGATAAAATAAGACAGGAATACCGGTCTGGTGATCTGGTTGTGTGCAATCTTTCCTCAATTAACCTCGGGAGAACAGATACCATTGAAAAACTGAAGGAGGTGATACCGGTTCAGGTCAGAATGCTTGACGATGTGATTACCATGAATAATCTTCCTCTTGAGCAGGCTCTGAGGACAAACATGAGATATAGGGCCATTGGCATTGGAATATCCGGTTATCACCAGCATCTGGTCAAGAAAGGCATCATGTGGGAATCTGAAGAACATCTTTCGTATATGGATAAACTGTTTGAGGAAATAAATTACATTGCGATCAGGTCTTCCATGGAACTTTCCAAGGAGAAGGGTTCATATCCGCTTTTCAAAGGGAGTGACTGGGATACCGGAGAATATTTCAGATTAAGGGGCTACAACAGCGATCGCTGGATGAAACTGGCGGATGAAATCCATAAGAACGGCATCAGGAATGGATATCTAATGGCGATTGCACCCACCGGATCGACATCCGTTATAGCAGGATCAACTGCCGGTATAGATCCAGTTTTCAAGCCTGTGTTTACTGAAGAAAAGAAAGGGTTTCTTATCAGACAGGTTGCTCCTGAGCTAACTGCAGACAATCTGATCCTCTATAAAGGTGCACATCAGATTAATCAGGAATGGAGCATAAGGGCAGGTGCTGTGAGACAGAAACATATAGACCAGTCTCAGTCAATGAACCTTTATGCTACGCCGGAAATGGATGAACAGAAGTTCCTGGAACTTTACCATAAGGCATGGAAACTGGGTATCAAGACCATATATTATTTCAGGAATTTCACCATAGAGGAGGATTCTTCAGAAATTGCCTGCGAATCCTGTCAGGCTTGAGGTGATGAATGTTGGAGGTAAAAAAACTATTCAACCCTGAGGGGACAAGAGACCTGAGTTTGCAGAGACTTATAGGTGGGCCGTCCACGAATCTTCTTGAATTCAACCACTGCAAGTATTCATGGGCCGAGCCACTTTATAAAAAGATGAGAAGCTTCTTCTGGATTCCGGATGAAATTCCACTCGGCGAGGACAAAAAGCAGTTTCCTACTCTCACCATCCATGAACAGGATGCGTATCAGAAGACTCTGTCTTTCCTGATCTTCCTGGACAGCATCCAGATAGACAATCTTGGAGCAATCGCTTCCTACATTACTGCACCTGAGGTCACTGCATGCCTCAAAGCTCAGGCCTTTTTCGAAACGATTCATGCACAGAGCTATGATTACCTGCTTACTTCTGTTGTTGACCAGGTCACTAGGGATTCCGTATATTCGATGTGGAAGGATGATGCACATCTGATGAAGAGAAACCGGTTCATTACTGATCTTTATGAAGAATTTATTAGAAACCCCACGGACACGAATTTCATCAAGTCAAGCATGGCTGACTTCTTGCTTGAGGGGATCTATTTCTACAGCGGTTTTGCATTTTTCTATGCACTTGGAAGACAGGGCAAAATGGGCGGGACAGTAAGCATGATCAGGCTCATACAGAGAGACGAGAACACACATCTTGCACTTTTTACAAATATTCTTAACGTTCTAAGGGAAGAGAACCCGGAATGGTTCACCAGTGAAGTAGATAGCTATCTTCTGGAAATGGTAAGAACTGCAGTAAATCATGAGATTGCATGGGGACAGTATGTGACCAGAAACCAGATTCTCGGCCTTACAGACTCGCTCATAGACAGGTACATAAAGTACCTCGCAAATATAAGATGTGAGGCTGTATCTCTGCCCAAGCCGTATCCTGAAATCACAGATCACCCAATGCCTTGGGTAGATTCCTTTGCATCAATGAACTCCACGAAAACAGATTTCTTCGAAAGGAGAGTGACAAACTACCAGAAGTTTGGAGGCATCATCAACCTGAACAGACTTAAGCCGCCTGGAGAATAAATTCCATAAGCTTCAGTGGAAACATAGATCCCTCTCCTTTCACTCATCGGAATTTGATGGGCCATGATGTTTCATTTGATCCATTCTATTTTGTCAGGATAAATTTGGGCAAAATAATTAATATTGTTAAGTTATTTTCTTTTATGAATCTCGATGGGAAAAATATCTACGAAAATATAAAAGAAATACTCGATCCAAAGCATACAGCACTTGTGGTCTGGGACGTACAGAATGCACTGGTCAATGCCATATTCAACAAGACTGAATTTGTCTCGGAACTTGGCAAACTGATAAACAGCGCCAGGAAGGTCAATATCCCTGTTTTCTACACGAAGATCACACCGCTGCCCTTCAGATTTGAGAGTTCTCCAAGACTGTATTCAACCATGAAGAGAATGGGGGTTTCAGATCCACGCAAAGCATCCTTCATGTTACCGGGATCGCCTGAATCAGAGATATACAGTGATATTACTCCGACACAGAATGACATCGTCATTAACAAAAATACTGCAGATATTTTCATAGGCACCAATTTTGAGATGATGATTCGAAACGCAGGTATAGAGTCCATTGTATTCGCCGGTATCTCAACGGAAGTTGGAATAGAATCAAGTGCAAGGTCAGCGGCAAACAGAGGATTTTACGTAATTATTCCTGAGGATTGCGTTTCCTCGAGTAATAAGGAAATGCATGAGGCCTCTCTAAAAGTAATGCGCACCCAGATGATTGTTCTTATGAGCGGAGAAATAGCCAAAAATTGGGTGTAAACCAAATTCACTGAGATGCTTCCCACTTCGAAGGTTGCTGGCGGAATCTGCATGGACTTGAATTTCCCTAAGTCCGAAGGTACTCAGTCCTTCATGCTCAGCCATCTGGATTTACAGATGCAGGCACGCATGAAGCATTATGCTATCCGATCGATCTAGTTTTCATATGCCAGCGAACAACAGAGTTTCAGGTGAATTATAATCTTTCCACTAGCGTTCATCCACTATCCTGCAAAATGGAAATTCTCGATCGCAACGTTAAATAAGTCAATTTTCAGTGTTATTTCTCTAATAACAAAATAATTGAAAAAAGATCATGAGTTTTATTTTGATAATGTTGTCTTAGTGTTAACATATCATAGTTATAGATTCATTTATCAGTGGGTAATAACACAGAACTGCCGTAAATATTCAGGCATAAGTTTTAATTCTTTCTCTTAATGTGTTTAGTTAATGATTTCGACAGTGATTAAAAGGAATGGTTCTGAGGTAAAATTTGATCAGGAACGTATTACTACAGCGATTTACAAGGCTATGCTTGCAGTCAAGAATGGAAGCATGGATGATGCAATAAAAGTTTCAAACATGGTTGTTGAAAGGATCTCAAAAACGACGGTCAAGCCTACTGTAGAAGAAATTCAGGATGCAGTAGAAGACGTCCTGATGACCTCTTCCTTCAATGGAAAGAATTACAAGGATGTTGCAAGAGCATACATCATTTACAGGGAAAGGAGAAAAAGCATACGCGAAGAAAAGAAGAGAATGGGTGTCGAGGACGATCTCAAATTGTCATTGAACGCGGTAAAGGTCCTGGAATCAAGATATCTTCTGAAGGATGAGGACGGACATGTATACGAAACCCCGAGAGAGATGTTTTCACGGGTCGCAAAAAGCGTAGGGATAGTGGAAGGATTCTATGAGTACAGAGCCCACAACAAAACATCCAAAGGTTATGGATATCAGCTTGACGAGAATCAGATCAATATATTACGGAGGACATATGACGAAGTCAGCAAGGAATCTAAACAGAGGTTCCAGTTTGATGAACTTGTTGAATTTGTTGAGAACAGGAGCGTTGAGGTATCAGGATACATTAAAAAATTTGAGGAAGAAATGTCCTCGCTGAAATTTGTACCGAATTCACCTACCCTGATGAATGCAGGCACGTCTATGGGACAGCTGTCCGCTTGTTTTGTCCTTCCAGTTGAGGATTCTCTAGAGTCTATATTTGAGACCCTCAAACAAACTGCCTTGATTCACAAGTCTGGAGGTGGAACTGGATTTTCGTTCTCCAGATTGAGACAGAAGGATGATATCGTTGGATCCACCAGAGGCGTTGCCTCTGGACCTTTATCCTTCATGCGGATCTTTGATACAACTACTGATGTAATCAAACAGGGTGGAAAGAGAAGGGGGGCGAATATGGGGATACTGCGTTACGATCACCCTGATATTCTTGAATTCATAACGAGCAAGGATTCGGAGAATACTGTTCTCAAAAACTTTAACATATCAGTTGCTCTGGACAGGAATTTCTTTGAGAAACTGGATAGCGGAGACATGGTCGATCTCATTAACCCCAGAACTGGGAAGGTTGAGAAGAGGGTAAAGGCGCAGACAATCTGGGATGCAATTGTTACCCAGGCCTGGAAAACTGCTGACCCTGGACTAATTTTCCTGGATGAAATGAACGAAAGGAATACTGTACCGCATCTCGGTGAGATTGAAGCTACCAACCCATGCGGTGAACAACCACTGATGCCGTATGAATCATGCAATCTCGGATCTATAAATCTTTCCAAGTTCGTAACTAATAACGACATAGATTTCAAAGGCCTGGAAGAGACCATAAGACTTGCAGTCAGGTTCTTGGACGATATCGTTGATGCAAACAAGTTTCCAGTAGACAAGATAAAAGCGATGACCAGAACAACCAGGAAAATAGGGCTTGGATACATGGGATTTGCAGACATGCTTGCGGCTCTTGGAATCCCGTACAACAGCAAAGATGCACTGGATGTTGCTGAAAGACTCATGAAATACCTGAACGACATCTCCCACGACGAATCCAGCAAACTGGCGTTGGAACGGGGGAATTTTCCAGGCTGGGAGGGTTCATACTGGCAAAAGCAGGGAATACCTATGCGCAACTCTACCACCACTACCATCGCACCCACTGGAACAATTTCCATCATCGCAAACTGTTCTTCTTCCATAGAGCCGTTTTTTGCTCTTGCATTTGTAAGGCACGTCCTGGACGGTCAGGAACTTATGGAGACAAATCCTTTTCTGGAGGCTGAACTGAGGAGAAGGAACATTTACTCAGAAGATCTAATAAGGAAGATAGCTGAAAAGGGAAATCTCTCTGAAATAGATCTGCCCGAGGATCTCAAGAAAATTTTCCCCACTGCCATGGAGATAGATCCGGAGTGGCATGTGATGATGCAGGCAACATTCCAGAGATACTGCGATTCTGGTGTCTCAAAGACAATAAATCTGCCTGCTGATGCGTCTGTCAGTGATGTGGAGAGAGCCTACCGCATGGCCAGGGATCTTCACTGCAAGGGTATCACAGTATACAGGGACAGGAGCAAGAATGAGCAGGTTCTTTATGCAGGACTCTCCAGTGAGAAGAAAGAAGAGAAGAAAAGGGATCCTGTGCCGGAACTCATACTCACAGCTCCCAACATTGTAAAGCTGGACTCTACATTCGATCCTGCTTGCCTGACGGGAAAATGTTCTGCCTAGATCCTGAGTTAATTTAAGAAATCCCTCTATATTTATAATTTGTTGTTTGGGAGTATCCGTAAAAAAGATTGTATTACCATGCCGACAACAATCAGCTTCAGGCAGTGGTGGAGACTTTTCACCACGGGTCGAACCAAAGCAGTGTATCTGGCCCTGATCTCTTTCGCGATCTATTCATCCCTGATTCTTTATAACAGGCTGGTACTTTTTAGTTTTATATTAAATGAAATTGGTCTTCTGACGAGTTTTGGAGTGCTTGTCGATCTTGTTTCTCATCTCTTCAGCGATTCTTATAAGACAGACATATCTTCTGCGGAATGGTTGACGAAGTTCAAGGGCGCAAGAACTCACGATGCATATGGAATTATTATACAGTTGTTTTGCTCTTCCCTTGATCTGGAGCATTTATACCTGCTTTTTATTCTTTGGATTTCCCTTTTGATCGAATTCTATTTCATATACAGGTCAAAATTCTATCACTAAACGCTTCCTGTTTTATGGTTGATATCAATCTGATACCCTCGAGATTTTGATGATTTTGTGCGATCCCATGATCTTATGCGGACTGGATTTAAGATGCATTCATCCCCTGATAAGAATTAAATAAATGCCACATATCCTCAACCTGGCGATGACGTCCGCCCATAACCGCTCCGTGTGAAGCTGATGACGTCTACTGATTGGTGAAACGATGTCATGGTTATGGGCTGAAACGATAATTCAGATAGTAGGAGAGCTATTCCTGGCGCCTCTTGTTTTTGGGATCACTAACAGATTAAAGGCGATCGTGGAATCACGCCATGGACCAGGTATATTTCAACCATATTATGATCTGGCCAAATATCTCAGGAAAGAGATCCTTATCCCGGAAAACTCCACTGCCTTATTCTATGTTGCTCCTTTCTTTGTGTTTGGCACTTATCTTCTCATATCGTTCGTGATTCCGGTCATTCTCCCATTCCCGGTATATTTTACTCCCACCGTTGATTTCCTTGGGGGAGGTCTGCTTTTCACACTAACCTCTTTCCTTCTGATTCTGGGTGCACTTAACTCCGAAAACAACATTTCTGCCATGGGTGCAAGCAGATCCGCCACATTCTCGGCCTTTGCCGAACCGACGCTCATCATGGTGTTTTTTGCAGTGGCTCTAATCTCAGGCACAAACAATCCTTATACAACTTCTTCCCTGCTTTCCGTCTCAGTCGTGAGCTATCTGGGACTCTATCATCTGCTGTCAATGGCTGCATTCTTCATGCTCCTTCTGTTTGAGACTGGACAGCTGCCGCTGGAAAGTTCCGGAATCATGGAACTGGGAATGATTGATGAGGCCAGAATATACGAGTATTCCGGGCCGCATCTTTTCCTTGTGAAGTACTCTTCTATGATCAAGATGTATCTCCTTGGATCTGTTTTTCTCAACGTTTTTGCATTCCCATGGTACATGCAGTCAGGTATCATTGGTTCGCTACTGGATATACCTATAATGTTTCTGAAATGGATGATCCTGATAACAGCTTTCGTTGTGATTAACGAAACCGTCGGAAAACTGAGGTTGTTCAAGATTCAGGACTATCTCACAGTCTCGTTTGCGCTTGCTATATTTTCCATACTAACTCTTACCCTGGGGGGAATACAATGATATTCGGTGAAGTGGAAAGCATTCTTGGAGCACTCATCCTTGGATCGGCCCTGCTTGTTCAAATAAGGTCGTATATCAGACCCATGATAAGCACTGTGGTTACCCAGTCTGTGCTGCTTGCTTCAATGGCCGTCCTCATTGGAGTTGATTTGGGATCGTATGACCTGATAATACTGGCATTATTGATCATTCTGCTAAGAGGAGTCTTGATAAACTATGTCCTGCAGAGAAGACTGCCAGAAGGAAGGCTATATGTAAGGGAATATTCCCATGGAGTCCCTTCTGTTGTGCTTGCCAGCATTATTGTCCTTATCATTTCATTCCTGATTTACAGGATCTCGTTTTATCCTCACGTTCAGGATAATCTTGGCGCAATTGGCCTTTCGGTGATATTCCAGGGACTGTTGCTTATAATGACCAGGAGAAACAGTTTCGCACATTTTGTGGGTTATGTGGAGGAAGAGAACGGTGTAATTTTCCTGGCACTCACTATAGTGCCTCTTCCACTGCTGATTGAGGTGAGCGTTCTGCTTGACGTTCTTGCACTCATCATAGCAGGTGGCATACTTGTCACGAATAATGTTGAACACACAAGGACTGAGGAGCTGATGGGATGAATATACTGGTAACTGCGCTCATAGCTGCTCCGGCCATTTTTTCAGTGAGCTACTTCAGCACTCATTTTCGCAGTTTCGACATTATTGCGGGAATTATTGCAGTCTCTCTCTCAGCTGGTGTATACCTGTTTCAGATCTCTGCTGAAGGCATTTTTCTAATCGATCCCCTGACCAGATATCTTCTGATCACTATTTCCTCCATATATCTCTTCTCAATCGTGTTTGGACTTGGATACCACCATAAAATGGGTGAATCAGCCAACCTGAAACTTCATCTTTCACTGATGGACATCTTCGCCTCAACGATGCTGTTTTCAGTTTCAATAAACAACTATGGGCTTCTCTGGTTTGGCATCGAGTCAACAACGGTTTCCAGTGCCATTCTACTGGTGATAGAGAGAGAGCCTCTGAAAATAGAGGCTGCATGGAGATACATAATACTGGTATCAGCAGGGCTCACCATCAGCCTCATTTCAGTCATTGTAATGTATTATGCTTTCCACACTCTTACAATATCGCAGATACTTGCAGACCATGGCAGCATTGGAATACTTACCGATATAGCTGCTGGCAGTGCCCTCATAGGCTATGGGACCAAGATAGGATTGTTTCCCATGCATACCTGGCTTCCAGACGCACATAGCGAGGCACCTTCTGAGATCAGTGCAATGTTTTCCGGAGTCCTCCTTCCTGTAGCGGTTTATGCCCTCTACAGAGTTTACCAGGTCACAGCAGACCCAAGAATAACAGATCTGTTCCTTTTTGTTGCTGTTCTGACAGTACTCTTTGCCGCATTCATGTTGCCATCCCAGCGATTTTACAAGAGAATGTTTGCATATTCAACAATGGAGAATATGGGCGTAATTGTAATCGGCTTCATAATAGGAGGTCCTGCAATTATAGGGGCAATAATCCTTCTTGTTTCTCATGCCTTTGGAAAAAGTGGGGCTTTCTATTCCTCAGGAAACATTCTTGAAACATTTGGAACGAAAAAAATTTCTGAAATTTCCTCCCTGAGAAGCAGGATGCCCCAGACTTCGGCTTCACTAATACTATCATCGCTGGCAGTCACTGGCACACCGCCTTTTGGAACATTTCTTGGTGAATTCATAATTCTGCTTACCCTTTATTCCGATGGATTCATCCTGCCGTTCAGTCTTATGATTGTTGCACTATTCGTATCCTTCGCAAGCATTAACTATCACGTTTCCAGGATGGTGTTCTATGGAAAGGATTCTGAAAGATCCGAGGTCTCTATACAGCAGAGAGTCGTTGCAATATTATCTTCTGTCATTCCTCTCCTTATTCCTGTATTTTTCTTTGTTTTTGGAGGATTTTCGCTATGACAGACAATATATTAACAGGCGCATTTGTTGAAAGCGGCCAGTGGAAGGCGTTCAGGGGGTATGACGACCCTGTGCCTGAAGATTCATCATATGATAATCTGCAACATGATGATCTTTTCCAGGCATTGAACGGAAGTTATGGCGTTGTATCCTCTGGCGGAGATGTCTTCAACTTCACATATGGTCCTTCTGCAGGCGGTTTGACCGAATCTGCCAGGTTCAATATATACACCTACGGAGAGAGGATACTTTCCATGGTTGCAGAACCCCAGTATAAGGAAAGAAGAATCCAGGTAACAGGAGAAGAACTTCAGAATGTACTGCTGAGGATTGAGAGATTCAATGGAAATCTAGCTCCCTTTTACTCTGCGATGCTCTGCAGATCGATAGAAATACTCACTGAATCTGATACAGACTATTCTCTTGGAATGACAAGGATAATAATGAATGAGGTTAGCCGTATCCTGGATCATATAAGCGTGGTTGCAAAACTTGCTGAAGGGGCATCACAGAATGTCGCCTTCAACCACCTGTTCATGTTGAGGGAAAACCTTCTCAGAATTGTTTCACGGAGATTTGGACACCGTTATTTCTTTGGCATAAACGGATTCGGAGGAGTAAACAGGAACGTTGAAACTGACGGTATTTCCAATGAGGTGAAGAAGATAACCCGCGAGTTCTCTGATATCTGGGATGGACTGGAGGGATCGAGAATATTCCTTGACAGGATCCAGACAACGTGCACGATAAAGAAGGACTGGCTTATTGGTCCTGCAGCAAGGGCTTCTGGAATCAAACTGGATTCCAGAAAGAGCAGCAGTTTGCTTCCATATTCCGATCTGGATTTCGAAGTTCCAAGGGAAACCAACGGTGATTCGCTTTCCAGAGCGGTTGTGAGGAAGAGAGAGATTGCCGAATCGCTGAGAATAATCGAACAGGCTGAAAAGTATGCAAAAAATATCCCCAGAAGCGTTTTACCAAGAAATGTGAGCGTTCATGGTGAGGTATCTGTCAGATCAGAGAACCCGGGCGGCGACGCCCTTTTACATATCCGTGCAGCAGATGGAAAAATTTCGAGAATTTACATGAGGTCTCCATCGGTTCATAATCTTCTGGCTTTCTGCACCGGTATCAGGGGAAACATCCTTACAGACTTTGTGTTCGGCTACGAGAGCTTTGGTATTCACATTTCAGAAACAGGTGGTCTGCAATGAAGTCATGGATATTGAGAGGACTTTCAAAAGGATCTGTAACGTCAGGATTTCCGGGAAACGATCCAGAGGATGTCCCTCTTTGGTCAACAACCCCAAGAAAGGAGATGGATTTACCTATATCATGCCCAACGGATGCAATAAGAGATGGAAAGGTGAACATGAGCCTCTGCATATCCTGCGGATTGTGCTCGCCATCTTTCCATCCTGATGGAAATGCCGATACTTCGATTATCAGGCATACAGAAAAAGTATTCCATCATTCATTTCATCTTTATCTTTTCGATGCCGGATCATGCGGTGCCTGTAACTCCGAAATAAAGTCTCTTTCAAACCCGGTATACGACATGAGCAGACTTGGGATATTCTTTGCCAGCAATCCAAAACATGCTGATGCACTTCTTGTTGTTGGGGTTTTGAGTCAGGGGATGAAGGATGCTCTCAGAAGGGCATACGAGGATATGCCCAAGCCTTCCCTTGTCTTTGCTGTTGGGGCCTGCGCAATTTCAGGAGGAATAATAGGGAAGTCCATAGAGGAAGCAATCCCTGCGGATGTCATAGTTCCAGGATGTCCACCGAATCCATTCACAATTCTTGACGCACTGCTGAAATCCAGAGGTGACAGGTAGTGATTCTCTATCTTTTTGTTTTCCTTTCATTGATACCGTTCTTTGCATGGCCCTTCGGTAACAGGGTGCTTTATGCTGTAAGCGCGATCGATTACTCAGCAATGGCTTCTGTCTCGTTTTACCTGATGCTTGCTGATTACTCGGGAAATGTTTTCATGGGAAAATACATTGCAATAGGTGCCGATCCGCTGAGCCTGATATTTCTGGTAATCCTTTCTGTTGTGTGGGCACTGGCCTCATTATACTCCGTGGAATATGACAGGAATTCCAGGATCAACAGTCTTTTTTTCACACTGGCTATATTTTCAATGTTTGTGATCATCATTTCCAGATCTTACCCGGTTTTCATTTTTGCCTGGGAGGGGATGACGATCTCAGGTTATTTCCTGATCGGTTACAGGAAAGGGGTTTCAAATATTCCGCCATACGTTTTCCTCGTTTACGGAGAACTGAGCTCTCTCCTGATCGTGGTGATGTTTGCAGGTATGTATTCACAGACGGGTTCAATGATGTTCACAAGGGCAGATTACAGTGAGATAATACTGTTCCTCGGTGTTATGGGATTTTTTATCAAGATGGGACTGATGCCGTTCCAGATAACTGAGTGGCTTCCCATAGCACATGGAAATGCCCCAACCAACGGATCTATACTGTTTAGCGCAACCATGACCACCGCCGCAGTATATTCCATAGTGAGATTCCTTACACTTTCCGTGAGCGGTCAGGTTTTTGGTGACCTGTTGATGGCAATAGGCGGATTTTCTTTACTATTTGCATCAATATATTCAGCATCCGCAGAGCATGTAAAGATGCTTCCCGCATACAGTACCATAGAAAATGGCGGTGCCATGCTTATACTGATTGGATCGTACATAGATCTGGTTGCAATTGGTAATTACAACATTGCCACTTTTGCCTTTCTGGCCCTTATCGTTTATGCCTTTGCACATGCTGTTGCAAAGGGTGGACTGTTCATGTTTGCCGGAATTATGGAAAAGGGGACCAATAATTCGGAGATCAAGTCCTTCTCAGGTTTTGAAAGATCAAGATCATATACTGCGGGCGGACTCGCGGAATCTATTTCACTTTCAGGCCTGCTACCGACTGGAGGCGGTGTGGGAGAGTGGATGCTGCTGGAAACACTCTTCATAATGGTGACCCTGGGCTATCCTGCAATCTCTGTGGTAGCCACAATTGTCGGAGCAACAGCTGCGCTAGGAGGTGGAATTTCTCTTATTGCAATGACCAAGATTTTTGGTTTTGGTTCAAGAGGAGGATCATCTTCCCAGAGGAGTGGGGCTATGACAGGAGCTGTCCTTCTTGCCGGGACTTTTGTTCTGGGCATAGGAGTCTTTGCTTCCTTCCTGATTCTTGGGCTTAGCAATGTGAGTGCGGAAATGACGGGTGTCGGGTCTTCCTTTGTCATTTCGTCTCTGCTAATTGTACCCAAGGGTTTCCTGATATTATCACCTGGGCTGTCCGGTGATTTTGGACTTGTTTCTCCTTTCTTCGTTGCCTTCTTCATTGCAATATTCTCAGGTTTAATGCTCGTCATAGGGACAGGATTCAGAAAGAGAAGGGTGCAGGTGTGGAATGGAGGCCTTGAAAAGACTGCAGATTTTCATTCTTTTGCTTACGCAAACTCTCTAAGGTTGACCATGCGGAAGTTCTACTTCACGAAAGAGGAGGTTGAAGGAAGAAATTACTCCGAAAGAACCTTTGATGTCTTCTGGATCACCATTCTCTTCCTTGCCAGAAGCACTGTCAGTTTCTCGAGAAGGATGGGTTACAGAATAATGAACAGCAGTATAGCCTCCTATATACTGTATATAATGATCGCATTTTCGCTTGTGATGATTTATGTCTCTATGTTGTGAAATCTGTTAACCATGTTAACAAACCTCTTTGGAAGTTATCATCTGTCTGATG
>JBBYJL010000024.1:0-16986 GCA_043196285.1 Thermoplasmataceae archaeon
TTGTTAAATCTCTTCATATCATCTACTGTAAAGAAACCTCTTGCAATTCCTGACTGGTTTGTCACCATTATTATCAGGTATCCTTTTTCCTTATACTCTTTTATTATTTCCACTGCATCATCGTAGATTATTAGACTGGACGGATCATGACAGTAAGGGCAGTCTCTGTTGATCGTACCATCCCGATCAGTGAATAGTGCAGGTTTCATTCCTGGGATTGTATTATTAACACTTATTTTACCTTCCTCTTTTTAAAATAGATCCCCTTGTGTAAAGGGCTATAGATCACCGACCTTGTTTTCCTGTATTCCACAACGATAAGTGCTGAAATCAGGATTATAAGTATGGCCTGATAACTCGCATCAAGAAAGGATATCACTGGATACAATGGACCATGAGAGTCCCTGAAGAAAACTATCTCAATTGACTTGTTTGAGGTTAATTCTACCATAAATGTCGTGTTTCTTGCATAAAATCCTGACGCAGGAATGACTGATACTACGTATTCTCCAGCAGGCATATTAACACTGATCTGTGATCCTCCGGTTTTTAATACATTGCCTGAAACGTTCACTTCCCAGATCTCTCCTGTGGGAAGGCCTATGCTTTCTATGGACAGCGTCATTACCTGCGGTAGATAATTAATGGTTACGTTGACCTGTGATACTGAAAGATTGACCATAAGTTTATCTGGTTCTGGGCTGTAAAAACCGGTACTAAGGAAAGATATGTTGTAACTGCCTAGCGGCAGAGCCACACTTATCTCTTTGTCACTTGCTTCGTATTCAGTTCCGTTTATGAATAAACCCCAGGAATAATTTTCTGGCAGACCCGATTCTCTAATTTCCAGTTTTCCATAATTTGTACTGTTGTGCACTATGACACTTGAGGAATTGGAAAGATTATTCAGGTAGATTTCCGGGAGCAATACTTTTCCTGTCAACTCTAGGGAACTATTATATGTAAAGGGTAAACTCCTTAAAACCGTCTGTCCAGGTTTCAGATCAATTCCTGTAAGATTCGACTGAAAATGAGCTGTACCGTTTTCGTATACCTGAAGTGTAATATTATTCACGGAGGAGTCCCCTAGGTTGGTTGTTTGGAACAGAGCCAGACGTTCATTCAACAAGTATGATACGCTAATTGAGATTGAAACACGCTTGATCAGTTCAACCGGAAAAGTAAAGTTATGAAATTCCCCGTTCTGCGTCTGAACAGACGATCTCAATGTTAGGATGATCTGATTCGGACCTGCATCAATTCCATTGAAATTCGTGATCGTGAAATTGACCACAGAATCTACGGATCGCAGGGTTTCATTACCTGATCCAAGAATTACACCGCTTTCCTCTGACATGATCCTGTAGAACAGGTCAATACTACGGGTATAATTGGTGGACACAAATGCGGATAACGATCTACTTGAATTTATCACCAGAGATTCGGTGATAGGCAACACCTTCAAGTCTGGTACTTGAGGCGTAATGTTCAGGTATATTCTGGAGTAGTTCTCATAAGGAAATCCTGGAATAGAGAAATAAAAAACCTGATCATTTATGGATATGGAATAATCACCAAAATACGTAGAGTTTTTACCTGAAATCATTGTGTCTGTCACCGGAAGGTCGCTAACGCCATTAAAGAAAGTAAAACCACGAAAAAGGTTGTTTTTTAAGAGCTCAGGGAATACTTGATTTATAATATTTTCTGATATCAATTGATCTGAATAATTAATTTCGCTTGAGTTCAGAGTGTAACTGACATTATTCAGTGGGGATCCAAGGTCTTTTGCATACATTCTCACAACCCTCCCAAGGAGTAGAGATGAATTCCCGGTTACCACAAATGGGGATTGCTGGGACGCGCCTGAAATTATCCTATAACCGATCCCATAGTCATATACATCGCTGTGGTTCGATATAACTGCGTAATCTTTGAGCCCGTTGGGGTTTCCGTAAGAGTCGTTGAATGGCATGTTGTTTATTCCAAGTTCAGAATCAACAATATATGCCGTAGAATTTGAGAATTCGTCTCTGAAATACCTCGATCCAATCTTGTCAACGCTATCATTTGAATCAACCTTAACTGTAATATTCCATATGGTTGTATTTGAGTACTCAGCAGGGTCGTAATGATAATATAGCACTAGGTTGGATTTCATTGTGGTTCCATTCATATGAAGATTTTCAACCGGTAAGCTGATGTTCTGCCATGCATAACTTGTAACAGAACCTGTATTATTGAAGTTAATCCGATTGATTGTGCTTCCGGAGACATTTACCAGAATATAATTTTCACTGAATGGGTTGTTTCCAGAGTATTCTACGCTCACTTCTGCCTTATCAGAGATTGCAGACGGATAATGCATAAAGTCAAGAGACATTTCCAAAGTTCCTGATCTGTATATGGGTGACATTGTATTATTCTCAGAAAAGGTTTCAAAAAAAGATGTGCTGTAAGATTTGTACAAGCCTCTCAGATCAGACTTGAACAACACAACGTCCGAATCGACAAAAATAAAAGCGGAAGCACCAGAATTATTGGACGAATATTGCCCGAAGGAGGAATTTCTGCTATATAATGCGGCATTGTCTGCTTTCATTATCCCGATGAAAATAATGTTCGAATTATAGGCTGTTACCGAGGCTTTATTGCTGGAATTTCCAGTTAAGGAGAAAGCTGTGCAGTTGACAACCCGATTTCCAACATACACAGTACTGTTGTATATTTTTACCGATCCCGTGACATTGAAAACTGATTTTGGACCTTCAATGAAAAGTTGTACATTGACAATAGTAAGTAACTCACCTCTCCTTACGTCAAGACTTCCATTAACATAATACACGGATCTTGAGAGGTTGCTCCCAATATGAAAAACAGCCGAAGGGACATCGAAATGAACGCTATTCCCAGGCTCTTTAGCAAACTGGCCCTGATCTTGCACTTTATGAACAGGCAGTAAGCAGGAAGATGCCAGGATCACAGCAAGCAGCATTGAAGCTACAACATATGCCAATCGCACGAACCTGAAATAGTCGGCAATATATGAATTTCGTCATGATAGCATAGTACAATTAGTAACATAATTACCTTTATACCGAAATCAGTATTATGTCAATCATCTCCATGTATTCTGTGATTCCATACTTATCTCGTCTGTTTTAGATAAGTACGCCGTGAAGTTTACTTTTGTCCACAGGGTGCTTCTTCTTTTTACGTATTCCAGGTCTCCCGGGTTAAGATATATTTTGGAGCTATTGCCCGGATCTTGATATTTTTCGTACTCTTTGAATATTATTGACTCTATTAGGGCCTCAACGAACTGAATGTACCGATTTTGAGAGCTTCTTTTTTTTGGCTGTTCCCCTAATATCCTCAGTAATTGTGCGATCATCAGGGTAAACCCGAGAATTATTTTTCGGGGAAATACCTCAAGCTTGATCCTCAAAAGTAAATCGCGGAAGTGGAAGTTGCATCCAATTATACTGTCTCTGTATAATAGGACATTATCTATGGTGGGTATTATTGTGGATAATTTGCTGTGATACATTGAATTGTCCATAGCGAGAGAGGAAAATAGGAAAGATTCAGGGATGAAAGTGGCTGCTGAAGGCAAAACAGTTATACCAAAGTTAAGGCCTATTCGTCCCAATATATCGATCTCTGAGCATTTTCTCAGACCTTTCCAACCTCCGACTTCATCAATGAGTCTTCTTGGGATTATTAGCATTGATGCGAAAACAGCCTTCTTTTCACGTGCCGTTAGAAATAGTGATATTGTATCCGCCAGCTCTATACTATATCTGGTTGAAGAGTCAAAGGTGATTATATAATTTCCTGTGCTGTTCTTAATTAGTTGAGCGTAATCAACCCCTATATTGCCGGCAGATTTGATAATCTCCACATTCTCATACTTGCTCGGAATGTCAAGAGAAATCATTGATGAACGCACTGATCCTGGTTTTACACAAAGAATAATCTCATGATCGAGTCCAAGCTCTTCCGCTATGGCCTCAATGCTGCTTAAGGACCGTTCAAGTTTGTTGATACCATCATTTACAATTGATACGAAGGAAATCTTGGTTCTGACTGGGAATTCGCTTGGATAGAGAAAAGGTCCCTTCAGAAAATCTGTTAAATCCTTCAACATTAATAGATATAATCACCACTTAAAACACTTTTCCATACTATTGTATGAAAATATGAATCTGAATTTAGAGAAACAATATTTTACATGAAAGGATAATTTATGAACTGCATTATGGAAGATCAAAAAGCATCCTAAATATTTTAAAATGGAACGTATCGAGACTATTTTCCTCGCATTAAGTTTACACGCTATCCGCTAATTATCTTCAGGACAGATGATTCCTTACAAGAGCCTCTCTTATCTCTTTTCTTGCTTGATCCCTTAGCCACGGATGATAGATCTCAATTCCTGCTCGTCTCAAGAGGTCCTCCTCTGTAATTGCGCATTCTTTCATGATGTGCATGTCGTAGTTATCATAGCTGAAGTCTCTTCTGTAAAGTATCTCGGGTTTATCTTTCAGAGAAGCACTTTTTCCCATATCCTTAAGTATTATCTTGGCTACCTTTCTTGCAACTTTACCGTAATCCGTTATTTTTCCACCGAGGATTTCTATTATGTTGTTGATCATTGCCAGCTTGAAGTCCCTGGATACCTTTCCTGGGTCAGAACTGGACCCGTAGAGTGGTCTGATTCCCCAATAAGTGGACAATACACTATCTCTTGTGATAGAAGGATAAATTCTTGACACGCTCTTTACGATGTAGTCTATCTCTTCCTCCGGTGCAGCAGTATCTTCAGGAGATTTTACAAATACATCAGTGGTTCCTATAATGATAACCTCTTCCCTCGGTATCACAAACATCTGCCTGCCGTCGATATGTGACCTGAACACAATTGCATTTGTTATTGGTTTTTCAAACTGTTTAACTACGATATGCGTGCCCCTGCTCAACCGAAACTTTTCATCCTTCTTGAGATTCAATACCTCTGATACCTCGTTTACCCAAGGCCCAGCGGCGTTAATGATGTATTTTGATTTAACCGTGAAAGAATCGTTATTGAGTGTATCAACAACATGGAGCTCTTTTAATCCTTTATCTTCCTTGAGGCCTACGACCTCAGCATGATTGATACAAATCCCACCCTTGATTACCGCTGATAATATATTGTGCATCACTAATGTCGTGTCATCTGTCATCGCGTCCAGATAGTCAAAGTAGCCCCGGATCGATTTATCGAATTCACCTTTGTTCTTTACCATGTGCGGAATCTTGAAATGGCCGCCAAGTATGTTGTACATAAACAAACCAAGCGATAGTTCGAAGCGGTTCCACGAATAGTCATCCATAAGTATCCTGAAGTTCACAGGTTTTACAAGAAAATCGTATTTCAAAAGGAAATTCCGCTCTCTAAGAAGGTCTCTCGTGAGCTTTATATGCATCTGTGCCAGATACCTCAGTCCACCATGAATTAGTTTGGAGGATCCAGAACTCGTTCCTGCGGCAAAATCATTCTTCTCAAGAAGTATCGCCTTCACCCCTATCTGGGACAGAAGATTTATAACGCCTGCACCAACAATACCTCCTCCAATAACCGCAACATCATAATCTGAATTTTTTGTTCCTTCTATGTATGATTTCCTCGTGATGTATGAGAAGTTATTTTCCATTTGATCTTCATCCTTCCCCCATAATCGTCAATAAATATTAATAAAGATGCCTTACTCCTTCGAATGCAATTATACATCAGTTTCATACTTAATTCATCCCTTCTCTTATTGTTGTCTATCTCCCTTGGTTTTGCAGTGTTCAGGCTCACGGTTATTCGGAGTTTCCAGAACAGGTTGAAGAGCGAAATAGAATACTCTTCGGTAGCGTATCTATACAGGCTTGCTGTAAGATACTCAAGGGTTTTCATTCTCTCCTCTTTCCTGGTCTCAATTGTTATTTTCTATTTCTCGTTCATCACTAGTAATATGAATGTCACATATATTATTGAGAACCTTGTGCTTGAACCACTCCTTGTTGGGATTGTATACCTAATGATGGAGATCATGCTCTTTCCCCTTATGAACCATTATTACGAGATCACCAGATCCATAGATTCAAAAAAGAATGATGGAATTCCTGTCCATGTGAGGGTGTTGAGAGAGAAGATCATTCCAGTTGACTCAGCAGTGCTTGTCCTGATGGTTCTGGCACTTCTAGTGCTGCATTGAAGCTTAAAGGAGCTTTGGTTAAACTCATTTTTTATTGTAGGAGTTTGTAGTGAGATAAATTTAAGCATGACTCTACATTTGGAGAGTGATGGTCCAGGACAAAAATCAGGGGGAGGCAGTGCCTGACAGATCAAGAGACACTATCAATCTTTCATACAGCGGAAGGGATCAGAATGGAAGACCGAAATTTTTGATCTCTACAAAGATGACAGACAAGATAAGAAAGGTGGATCTCGCTATCGCTCCTGAAAGTGGAAAAGGCACAATCGTGAAGGCGCAGCAGATCAACCCTGGGAAGTTTGTCGCATCACCAAAGATAATCGGTGAGGGGAAATACAAAATATCAGTGGCTGTGTATCTGTCCAAGAACATTTTGTTTTACAATTCCGGTATCCTACTGGATTCCAAGAGTTCAAAGAAGCCTTCCGAGGTGCCGGAATATCCAAAGGCACCGGAGGAGATTGCAAGGAACGAAGTAAGAGTATGGCCACTTTCAAGCGCTTATGCACAGGCGCTCCAGAATATTGAATACAGCATTTCAGAGAAATATCCTGATCTGAGACAGGGTAAACTCGACCTGAATCCGAACGTTAAGAGGCCTTCATACGTCTTTGGATCAGGGAATTTCGGTACTGTTTTCAGGATGGATTTTGGAGGAAAAAAATCTGCATTGAAATGCTTTACCAGGGCTGCACCAGACCTGGCTGAGCGTTATTTTTACATAAGCTGGTATCTTTCACAGATCAGACTCCCATTCCTCATGAACTTCAGGTATTATACTGGCGCAGTCAGGACATTCCAGAAACCTAATGAATACTTTCCGGTACTTTTGATGGACTGGTCAGAGGGAATGCCGCTAAACTCATTCATATCCGCCAATCTCGGTAATAGCAAACTTATGACTTCGCTGGCCCACAATTTCTTAGAGGTAGTGATCGACATGCAGAAGGTCCATGTTTCACACGGTGATCTTTCCGGAGACAATATACTTGTTAACTCGGATGGCAGAATAATGCTCATAGATTATGACGGATGTTATGTACCGCCATTGCGGGGAAAGAGGTCAAA
This sequence comes from Thermoplasmataceae archaeon, assembly GCA_043196285.1. Lineage (GTDB taxonomy): Archaea > Thermoplasmatota > Thermoplasmata > Thermoplasmatales > Thermoplasmataceae > JAKAFX01. The sequence continues at coordinate 7,317 of JBBYJL010000024.1, forward strand.
TGAGAAGGGACATGAAAATTTCCAGCACCCATCAAGGGGTGATGAGTTTAACGAAAGAATAGATAATTTCTCTGCACTTGTGATTTATCTTTCGATTTCAGCAGTTGCAGAGAATCCTAAGATATGGGAATACAATGGAGGAGACCTGGACAGACTAATATTCAGAATTACTGATTTCACATCCCCAGATAAATCAAAGGTCTTTTCAGATTTGCGCAGGCAGGGGAAGAGTGTAAGGAAGATGACTGAGAAACTGATTGAATACCTGGATCATGATTCTGCATGGACAGGTTTCTCGTTATCTTCCCTGGTCAACTACTGATCTGTTTCTATTTCAACGATGACAAGGGTAAGGTCATCGTTCCTGATCTGCTTCTTTTTGACAGCTTCCTCAAAATATTCTCTGAGGTTGCTGCCATGTATTATCTCCCAGGATTCAGGGTAGAATTCCATGATCCATTTAGATAACGCATCAGTGGCAAGGACAAATTCATTACCAGGAATATTTGTGCTTAGTGACTTGTACACAGGGCTTTTCCATCTAAACTCTGATGTGAACGGAGCCCCGTATCCGCTCCAGATAAGCATGGGAGAAATGTTGAAATCCTCGGGACGAGAAAGAGGGAATGATACAAGTTCACTGCCATTGATATAAAAGAAGCAGCTGTCACCTACTGATGTTATTTTCAGTCTCTCAAAGGAATCACTGTGAACTGTCTCAACCCCTATGAAGGTCGAAAAAGATCCATTTATAGCCTTATTCTTAACAAAGAGCTTAAGATCGTTCCATTTGATCTCTCTATACCACTTGTCCCTTGAAATTCTAACAAGATCATGAATAAATGTCTCCTCGTTATCTGTCTTCAGATTGGAGTTAACGAATGTCTCGGAAAGTGATCTTGCCCAGAGTCCAGAGAATATGGAGTCACTGGCGCCGTCCGCGACTGCAAAGCGTCCCAGTTCCAGATCATAGGCAAAAGCGTCCTCGTAGTCGGTTTCCCTGCTTCCCAGTTTGGGCGCATGAAAATCTTTGACGACTATCATTTCATCAGGGATGATATTGCACGAGTTCCAATGTCAAGGAGTTTTATCAGGTCTTCAAGCTGCGCATTGAAAACATAGCCGCGCGCACCTTTGGATATATTTTTGTATTCCTCCTTAGCAATTGCAATCATGGAATCCGGTAGTTCGCTGGAAAGATCGAACATCTTCCTCGCATACTTGTCATCCGGTAGCTCGTTTTCGCTTGAAGGGAAGGAAACTGGGGTCACTTTTGATTCTGACAGATGACAGTTCCACAGCTGGACATTTCCATCGTATGTCGCAATCTCCTTTATGTCGTTCACTGCTGATGATGGATCACCATCAGTCGCTTCACCGTCTGTAAGATTAATGATAATTGGTGGATATGAATTCATGTGTTTATTGACCCACGACGAGACCCATTCTTTGGCCGTACTAAGTGCCTTTACCATTGGAGTATCACTTGCTGCAACGGGCTCGAACCATACAGGGAAATCAAAATCAACTTCCTGCCCGTCAATGGTCTGTTTTCTCTTCTCCAGTTTCAGTATCCTGTTTTCTAGCTCAGATATTGGAACTATCTCTGAATCCCGGATAAGTGAAATTGCCTGATCCCTAGTGGAACCGTATCCAATGATTCCAACCTCAAAGTAATCCCTCACTCCCTCAGATTTGGTGCATCTGTTAAGAATCTCGTTCAGCTGGCGGTTCACCGCGTCTGATGCCTCAACTGCCTTTGATCTGCTGCTACCGCCTATCTTGTGGCTCATTGATCTGGACTGGTCAATCAAGAATATGAACAATCCAGGATTGTTACGACTGATCTCTGATGAGTACGTCATGATTGGTTATGTCATATGATATATAATAAATTCCTCTCACACGCCAGATCAATTCATGATGAAATGCAGATTATATCCACAGAACTCGCACTTTCCATTCTTATCCACATGTACGTCATAGGTCCTGAATCCAAGTCTTCTCGCTACAATGTTACCGCATCCAGGGCACGTGGTATCTTCATAGCCTGATCCTGGAACGTTGCCCAGATATACAAACTTGATTCCAAGATCCAACGCCAGATTTCTATGAGCTACTAGTGTTTCCAGCGGAGTAACTGGGAGATTATTCATCTTGTAGTCAGGATGGAATCTCAGAAAACTTACAGGTATTTCATATCCTGCAATATCTATGATCCTGGTGAGCATCTTTCTTGCTTCAGGTAGCGAGTCTCCAACCTCTGGCACGACAAGATCTGTTATCTCAACGTGAATCCCTGCTTTAATCATCCTTTCAATTGTCAGGAAGATGCCATCAGAAGTAGGCATGGAGATGAAACGTCTGTAAAATTCTACGCTTCCGTTGCCTTTGAAATCGATGGTGGCAAAGTCAAGCAGGCCGTCAATATATCTGACTGCTTCCTGTGACTCTGATCCGTTGGTAACGAATATTGTTTTCAGATTTTTCTTTCTGGCAATTCGTGCAATATCCATTGCGTATTCGACAAAAATGGTCGGTTCATTATATGTGAAGGCAATTCCCCTAGTTTGTTCTTTAACAGCAATGGCAACGATCATCTCTGGGCTGTAATTACTGGTGCCAGTTTCACGTGTCTGGCTGAGGTCCCAGTTCTGGCAATATTTGCAGGCATAGTTGCATCCATTGGTTCCCAGAGACAAAATCCTTGAGTTGGGAATTGCGTGAAGTACAGGCTTTTTCTCAATAGGGTCAATGTGGATAGCCATCGGGTTTCCATATGCTGACAAAATCAGGATACCGGAGTCATTGAATCTGACTCCACAAAAACCCCTCTGTCCTTCAGAAAGAATGCAGTACCTAGAGCAGGCCGTACATCTTATCTTGCCTGAGTCAACATTCTCGTATAGGTCAGCAGGGTGATAGTTCATCGGTTAACTAAGGAATTCTGGCTTAATAATTTTACAGTTATTCTCCTTTCGGTACGTAGGCATAGGTCGAGGCATAACCCACTGTCCTTTCGCGATCGCCAAAGGCATTGGCTGACGTGCTGTGATCAATTAAATACATCTTTCCCCTTCTTGATTTAGTCAGCATCATCAGGGTGGCAATTGCGCCATATCCGCAGGCTGTGACGTGAAAATTGTGCAGGGTGCTGTAAAAGCTTTCCAGATCAAGGTTCACTACATCTCTCAGAAGACGGAGGTCCTTCTCTTTAACGACCTGCTCACTTTCATAGTGTGTTAGATCTGAACTCGCTATAAGTATGAAATCAGTCCTGGTCGAGGAAATTGTATTGAAGAGTGGAATGATCGATTCAAGTGACTGATCACCCATAGCAATGGGGACAAAATCGAAAGAATCTCCGAACATATACTGCAGGAATGGTATCTGAACCTCTATGGAATGTTCATAACGATGTGATATCGGCTCCTCAATAATATTCTTAGACTTGTCCAGAATTTCTTTTGCTAATTCGTGGTTGATCTTTGCATCGCCAAGAGGAGTCCTCCAGAACCCGCTTGACTGGATGGAATGGTTAAGAGTGTGCAGGCTGTGATCTGGACCTAGGATCAGAAATGTTCTCTTTGAAGAGTGAGTGAGAATTCTGAAGGAATCCATGGCAATAATTCCAGAGTAAATGTATCCAGCGTGTGGAACCAGTATTCCCAGAATCTCTCCTTCAGGTACTGTATTCTTGGATCTTGATTCTATTGCCTTGATCATTGCCTTCAAGTCTGAACTTTCTTCAGGGTAAAAGCTTCCTGCCACAGAAGGTTCGCGTATATTCATAGATGACTATTACAGATGGTTATATTGAATTTGCACCTATGTGTGGATCGAAAAATGGAAAACATGCAAAAAATCTGCTGCATCGGTATTTTGAAAATTATATTCTCAAGACATGTCTGAAATGATTACATTGGTACTATTCTTACTACGTTACTGCCTCTTATAACCACTGTACCAATCTTCTTTGTTACGCTGTCGACGCTTTCTTCGACCTCGTCAAGAACCATGTTCATGTAATCATCGTATCCAGAGAGGATTCCCTGAAGGATCCGATTGTCCTTCAACAATAAAGAAACTTTCTTGTTCAAACTTTCTTCCAGCATTTTCATAGGCATTATCATTCTATTCTACCTCAGTTATATTCATCCTCTTCCATCTCTCCTTCTTTGCTCATAATCACTTTGATGAGTCCACGGATGATCTCTTTGACATCATCAAGTTCTCTTCTCATTGTGGTAAGCTCTCGATTCAATCTCTCTACATCTCCGATATTTTTAGTTTCACCTGTTTTCATTTAATTCATCCTCCAGCACCACGTTACCATAATCGGGGGCCACCTTTCTCTTCTCGTAAATTTCACAGTTATCGCACCACAGCCCGTTCTTGGTTAAAATAAGTTCGTTCTTGCACCTATAACATAGAGCTTTTATCACGCCAAGTCTGGTTCCATTGATTGTTATGTCAAAGTAAGAATCATTCCTCGTTACCTTGGCTCTTATGAGATCGCCAATCCTGACTTCCTGAAACTGGCTCTGATATCGATCCCGGTCCATTCTGAGGCCGGCGACCATATCTACTTCTTCTAATTTTCTATCTTTTTTATAGACGGCACCTATCCTTACGAAAAACATTCCGCGGTCCCCTTTTATAACCTGGCCATATACAATGTCTCCAACGGACACATGGACCTTCTTTCTTCGGGTAACGACATCAGCAACGAGCGTGTCATCGTTCATTTTTTTAATACCCGCAACTGTGGAGTAAAGATTTCCGTTCTCTTCCATCGCGTTACCTCCGGGAACATATTCCTCAGCAGTGGATAGAAAGTCTCCAGGTAAGAGCACAACCCTATCACTGCTCACAGATGACTTGTTCTTTTCAAGATTAGTTTTCTCGTTAACCAATTTCAATCAAAACCTGCCTGAATGGACATGGCAGTGAGAACATTTAATTAATCTTTTTGATCTCATAATTGTACAACGAATTTCGGAGTATTTTGAACAAAATGAAATGTAGCAACAATATTATTTCGATCCTGGCAATACAGCACATGTGCTCAACGACAGCAGAATTTTTGGTTATTCAAGAATAGGCACTACTGACAACGGTGTGGAGTATCCCCTGATAGTGGAAAGCCTCACGAATAAATTGGGCACCCTGAATAATACCCTTGCAGTTTCATCAGAAAGTCTCACAAGAAGAAATTCTGCTATTTGGAAGGAATTCAATCTGGAATCTCAGAGCGGGCTGATCAAGAGTGATGATGTGATAACATTAACCAATGCCATTGAGTTGATCCAACGCCCCAAGAATTTTATGAAGGAACTCTTTAATTTCCATCAGGAGAATAATTTTCGCAGGTTGATCTATGCTCCCGGTATATCTGATCCCTATCTTATTCCCGCACTTTTATACGCTGGAATATCTGTGTTTGATGACTTCTTCCCCAGATACGAATCGATCAAAGGCATCAGGTATACTGTACTGGGTAAAGACAAAGTAGAAAAAGCCTCTGTCGTAGAAAATTCCTTTTTTGCAAATCAGATCTTGGATCTTGGCAGGAAGTCGATACTGAATGGCACAATCAGAGATCTGGTGGAAAAATTTTCATTTTCTTCAAAGGCCATAGAAATTATCAGAATTGCAGATGCGGATTATTACAGTCAGATGGAACTTCATTTTCCGTCCAGAACACAATATATTATGGCAAATTCAGTAGAATCTCTATACAGACCAGATATTGTCAGATACCGAAAGAGAATTGGTCAGGATTACAGGAAACCACGAGAAGCTCATGTGGCACTTCTTCTTCCCTGTTCAGCGCGAAAGCCCTATTCTCTTTCTAAATCTCACAGGAGAATAATTGAAAAGATACAGGATTTCAGATCATCCGTCCACGAAATAATAATAACATCGCCGGTTGGGCTTGTGCCGAGAGAGCTGGAGGAATTTTACCCTCCTGCATTTTATGACATCCCTGTGATAGGGAGGTGGTATGAGGATGAGAAAACCATGATCAATTCACTGATCTCCCAGTATTTCTCTCACAACAGATATGAATCGGTCATTGCATACGTTAATGAAGATCTTGAGTTCATAAAGAAATCGGTCCCTGACAATACCCTGTTCATAACCGGCCAGGTCACGGATGAACGTAATCTGAACATACTTGCACAAACCCTTCGTGGTCTCATCAATGAGGGACGAGTAAAGTATTCAGAGAGGAGATATTCAGACTTCAAGAACATGGCTGCCTTTCAGTTTGGGTACTGGATTGTTCCATATCTTGAGAATGCAAGGATCACCAGGAGTTACAACCAGGACATGTTCACTATCGGAAACAGGACCTTGATGGCTTATAACAATAAACTAGGAAAATTTGCAATCAACAGATCCTTTGCTGACACATTCATAAAGGAAAACAGGTTTGTTGTAGAAATCGATGATTTCAAACCAACTGCAAACATATATGCTATGGGAGTCGTGAATGCAACGCCTGATATCAGGGCTGAGGATGAGGTTGTTGTCGCACATGGAGGTGAAATCAGAGGAGTTGGTATCGCTAAAATGCCTTTTGATGCCATGACTTCTGTAAAAAAAGGGGTAGCAGTAAAAATGAGGTAAGCTTCCGGCAGAAGAGATTTTACAAATAATGAAAGAGGCTGTATGATTGAGTAAAGTTTTCATCGACTCTGTCGTATCACTGCACCATCTTCCTAGGGAAGCAATGAAGTCCAGAATCGTGTTCAAATTTTCTCTTTCCAGAAATCTACCGTATCTTGTCCCATAAATGTTATATAATGTTCTAAAATGTATTTTAGTGGACAAAAAGAAGCCTATTGCTCTGGCAATAGTGGCTGTCGTTATACTTTCTTCTACTTTTATATTCTTCAACTTTCAGTATCCATCTGCTCAGAATTCCGTCTTTAAGGTGCCAAAATTACATCCGGTTAATCTTTCTAACATCATCTTCTTTAGTAATCAAAGCAGAGACTCTGGCGGTATAGGTAACATGACATCCAATATCTCTGAATTCAGCTTCACAGGGTCTGTGAATACCAGTGTAAAGGGATTTTTGAGTAATTCTATTACAGGATCAGTAATTCCGGATACCAGCCTGATCGTTGCACTTTATCCATATGAAGTAGTTGTTAAAACTAATAATTCAGGCTTTTACAGCTTCGAAACCCTGAAAGGCGGATATGGAAATCTGACATACAAACCAATCAATTTTCACCAGAAGCTTGTGCACGTTGACCTTACAGGGCGTCCACTATGGGAAAACTTATCCTTCACTCCAGCATTGAAATACAATATATCTGGATTTACTCTATTTTCAGCGGGGTTCTTACCTTCTGTTGCTATAAGCTTTTCCAGCCCTCTTTACATTTACCATACTACTAGCGGTCAAAATTCTAAATTCGGCGTTTCTCTCTATAACGGCACTTATAATATCACAGTATCCAAAACGGGTTTTGCCAATCTTCCCGAACCTACATCAATTTATGTGCACGGCTACAATGTGACGGATTACAATCTCACTCTGTTTCTTAAGAGCAATTTCACCATTGATCCTTTCCCGGGAGGAACAAAACTGAATAACACTTCCATTCCCGGCTACATTAACGGTTCAAATCATTTTCCTTTGAGCAATTCATCTCTAAACTATTCCTCTTATGGATCATACAGCATAGAGGGCTATATATTTGGCTGGAAACACATGCCTGTCGCAAATCAGTCTTTCTATTTTATAATCCGCGTACTCGGCCAATATTACGCAAAGCTGATCAATTCAACTCAGAACGGGACATATTCACTTCCAATTAATTATGTTGGAAACTATGATGTTCTTGTAGAATCAGAAATCTATAACTCTTCTGCTGTAAAATTCTCAGCTTCGTCATCTAATTTAAAAACAGTCAATATTTCAATGACTACACTAACTCGTTTCTACGGCAATCTGACAGGTTCTGCAGAAAGTCGTTTCAATTCTTATCCCATTTCTAATGCTTCTCTTATTGTTTACGGCGGAAACCTTACTTCATATAATGAGAGAAATATAACTGATTCACATGGAAAATTCAACATTACCTTCTATCCTGGTACGTACCACATAGTTGCAAACGCCCCAGGGTATTATACAAATAATTCGATTAATGTCTTTTCCGTCTCTAAGTACCATAACATTATAATCTATCTCATCCCTGTCACTTCTATAGGTACCAACATTTCCGAATGGTTTCCTTCAAATGGTACGGGAATCCCAGGTCTTAGTCCCTCCAATATAACTGGTAATCTGACAAGCAACGGAACTTCTGATGGATATTATACATTTAAGGTGATCCTGAAGCCAGAGTTTCATAATATCCCTTTGCGTAATGATAAGTTTGAAATTTTTATTAGGATAAACGGGGTGGATTACCATGAGATCAACTCCACCAATTTATCAGGAGAGTCTGTTATTTCTTTGAATTATGCCGGAAATTACCAGATTATAATGGAGTTAGAATATTACTATTCAAAAAATGTGAATTTCACGGTCCCAACAAGCAGTCCAGTTTCAATACCAGTTTATGAGAAGGCAACATATCAGATGAAAATTAATGCATTCAATTTCTTCAATGCAACCTACAAATTTAGTAACAACTCTGTTCCGGTAGACTTCATGAACTTTACCAATGATATCTTTTCTTCTAATTTTACTGTCCTAATATCGAAGTATGGAACAAATTATACAGCATACCTTCCGGCTGGGAATTATACTTTGGCTTACCAAAATTTGCATTTTGTGAGATACGATTTCAGCATCAACTTAAACGCTACTTCTAAAAACATTTCTGTGCCTCTTGACCCATATGAAATCATGATTGAGTACAACACTACGGTGAAATGGAACGTTTCGATAAATGGTGGAACCACATTGATAGAAAATAATGGTACTGGAAGGATTTCATTGCAGGAGACAGCCGGCACTTATAACGTTTATTTCTACATAAACGAATATAAAGGGGATGTCAATCAGAGTTCTTTCCTCCTAAAGAGCAGTTCCAGTTACAAAGTCCTTTATTTTAATGTTTCCCAAAAAAACCTTACATCCGACTCAATTAAAGCTATTATAAATGTCACAGGAACCAGCGAGCTTGAGTATGGTCTTCATTTCTCTAACACCGGGTATATATTTGCTGCTGTAGTTGAATACTACAATAACAGCGATATAATAAATGCATCCATAGATAACGTAAATGTCACGGGCATTGATTTCAGCGTTCCTGTTGATAACTTTACCAATGTTACATTCGAACCAGTTTCGTTCAGCGGTTCTGGAACATTTTCACTCTTCGTTACTACAGGTTCTGGAAAATTTTTCCTAGTCCCTGAAACAATTGATATAATTTATTATAGTGTTACACTTAACACGACATAAGGAAAGATAAAAAATGAATTCAGATCGCAAAGGATTTTTTGCAAGGCTCTTTTTTGGGAAGTCTACAAGCGGGAAGGATCAGGAGGAGAAAACCGTCTTTAAGGTGAAAACTGTCAGCGACATCCCTCCAGTGATAAATGCACGCAGGCTAATAGGAGACTACAAGGTGAATGAGGCTATTATTCTGCTTTATAACTCCATCCGATCCGATTACATGAGATATTTTGGCGGCTC
>JBBYJL010000025.1:0-16877 GCA_043196285.1 Thermoplasmataceae archaeon
AGTATGTCAAGTATGAATCTCTGTTTCTCTGAGAGTTGCCCCATTACTGACCCGTATAACAGATCCTGCGATGGAGGTATCGGCAGAAATCTTGAAACGGACTCATTTATTCTGCCGTCTTTGCCGAATATTCCAACATTTTTATAGTAAAATATTGCATTCTTGAATAGAGAGATAGATCCGCGTGTCATCGCGAAAATATCCTTTATAAGTTCACTGGGTAAAACAAATCCATTCTCGTTTGCAATAAGTTCAAAATCAGCAACTTCAGGAGGTTTAAGTTGGACTACTTTTGTTCCTGTCCTTTCTATAATTCTATTGATTAACGACTTCATTTCCAGATTTGTCTCGTCTGCAATTATGGTTGTTGCGAGAAAAACTGATATATGTTTCCTGAAAATCGGTACAGATTCCATGAGGATATCCAAACTTTCACTTAGCAGGTTGTGCACATTTTCTAGAACCACTAAAGTCCCCTTTTGGTTGGATGCTAGAACTCTCTCCAGGCATTTCAATATGTCACTTTTATCTTCTGATAAAGGGCTTTCTCCAGCCTGGGACAGTAGAGACTTAAAAACTGATTTGGGATCGCGTTCAGCCCCAGACACTGCCCTGTAATGCATCACAGATAAACCTTCATCTGCCAGCCTTTTCATAACTAATGCTGAAAATTCTCCCTTTCCATAGCCTTGTGTGCCCATCAGAAGTAAAATGGTCCCGTTTCCCCCACCTCGAACTGAAGAATCAACCATGTTGAAGGCATCGTGAAAAGATAGAATATCTGGCATCGGCAATTAAAGTATGATAATCCTAATAAAATCTTTGGAACAAAATCATTAATCATGCCACTCGTTACTTATAGAGAAGGTTGGGAAATACTAGAATTACACGATAAACTTATGAGAATTATTTTCCAGTATTCCAGATGCTGAAAATTTTCAAAGCCTTGTTCTCATACCCGAGTAACTCAGCTTCCACTTTCCAAACTCTTCCATTCTCGTAAGCTGGTCTATGCTGAACACAGGACCATCCCTGCAGACCTGATATCCGCTCACAGAGCATGAGTCACAGACGCCTATCCCACATTTCATGCTTCTCTCAAGCGTGAATTCAACTTTATCAACCTTTCCTGCAAGGTAGTCATAGACGCTTTTCATCATCATTTCAGGTCCGCATACATATATCATGTCGAACTCCAGATCTATTTTCCTGAGTATGTCCACAGGAGTGCCCTTTACGCCAGATGTCCCGTCATCAGTGGTAACATAAACCTTGTCTTTTTCAAAGAAGTCAACAAACAGAAGTTCGGTCGATGTCTTTGCGGATACCACACCATATGAATTATGATCTATGATCGGCCTAAGAGCTGCCATTCCTGATCCACCGCCCACAAGAAGTTTTTTTCCTTTTACCAAAGTAAATGGTCTGCCATATGGACCCCTTATAAACAGCGTGTCCCCTTCGGACTTGCTCAGAATGGATGCTGAGGTGGGGCCATAGTTCTTGACTGTGATACTTTTAGTCCCATTTACAGAAGAGAGAGACATTGGAACCTCTCCCACGCCTGGCTCCCAAACCATTACGAATTGGCCTATCTTTACTTCTCTGGCCCATTCAAATCCTAGGGTTGAAACCGTAGGTGTTTCCTTTTTCTTCCAAATAACTTTTACTTTATCCATTACAGCGCAGCCCCCACCAGATCTGAAATCCTTGAAAAGCCTATTTTTTCCACCAGTTGGATCAGATCAGCACCTATTTTCTTAAAAATAGATCTTCCATAGAAACCAACTGCAGTACCTATCTGGACTGCATTTGCACCGGCCATCATGTACTCTATGACGTCCTCTGCAGTGCTGATTCCGCCTACTCCGATTATCTGAGCTCCTGTCTCCTTCTTAACTTCATAAACATATCTTACACCAACACTTTTGATAGACCTTCCAGAAAGACCACCGTAGCCATTGCTGAGGACAGGTTTTCTTGCGTATATGTCTATCGCCATTGCCCTGATTGTGTTTATTAGCACGAAACCGTCGGATCTGGATGCAGCGTTAACAGTCTCCATTATATTCGAAGTATTGGCACTGAGTTTCGAGAAAACAGGAACATTTACACTACCCTTCACAGCTTCAACTATACTCTCAACCATCTCAGGATCACTTCCTATCTCAAGCCCCTCTCCTTTCACATGGGGGCATGAAAGATTGAGTTCGATCCCTGATACGCCAAATTCCTGCATTTTTTTGGCAAGGGCAGAGAATTCCTCCGGAGTCGACCCAAAGATGCTGCCTATGATGGGTTTCTTTGCTTTCAAGGCAATTGCGATTTCCTCGCCATATCTATCTATGCCTGGATTTGAAAGTCCTACTGCATTGAGAAGATCATCATTTCCAAGGTCGACGACAACAGGCGTTGAATAGCCTGATCTTTCCTTGAGACCAATGGACTTTGTAACAACTGCGGAGGCCCCTTCTTCAAGGACTCTTCTCATAGTATATCCATTTTCATCGAGAATGCCTGATGCAAGCATGAGTGGATTATTCAGTGAAATTCCAGCTACCCTTAAAGATAAATCTATCATAGATACTATCCAAATAGGATGATTTACAGGACTAAATTACTTTACATCTCTGTGATGCTAACGTAATCTCTTCCCACGAGTAACTTCTGCTTCCCACTTTCGCAGGAGGTTTCTCGCTTAAAAAGTTGCTGGCGAAACCTAAATGGGCTTGAATGTCCATCATTCCAAAGATATTCTGTCCACAATGCCAAGCATCCTGGCTTCACTCATGCAGGCACCTATATGAGATTAACGGGGAGATCCAAGATGGGGTTGCCATCTGATAGGAAATATATTGCTTTCCTATCTGGCATCCTTTCCTCTCTGAAGGATCGGATCTTTCTTTCTCAAACAATTGTAAATGGGTTCGTTATCCTAATGCTTTAGAAGATATGGGATTTCTATGACACAAATGTTAAAGATATTTTCCCATTGCTTCTTCCGGAAAATTCTTAAGCTTGATGTACGGACCTGCAGGAGCAAAAGTACCGATATAATATACTGCACTTACTGGAAAAGGTACCTCTTTTTTGCTAAGATACCTTGTCCCCCCAAGTTTTGAAAACTGTATGACTGTCTCTGACATCTTGTAGTTCATTATCAGATCAGATGAGTATTCCATGAATTCAGGAAGTTTCTTTATGGGAAGATAGTCCGGTATTACAACTGCAGAAGCTCCTGAAATTATGGTGTCAATCATATCACTTATTCTTGTTGGAAAATTCAGGACCACAACATCAAAATACTTAGCGAGATGTTCATAAACATTCAGGTTAAGTCTGTTCTTGGTGAAAGCGTCAAGATCAACAGCTAATATCTCCTCTGTGCCTGAGATCAACAGTTCCTGTATTGAAGAGTAATTCCTGACCTCACCGTCACTGATCAGTACACAGGGAATTTCCATGGATCTGCATTTTCAATGGATTATTAATGTATTCTATATTATGTTCAGATAATAATTTACTGTGGATTTACAGGTTTCAGAAACTTCCAGTCATTTTTCGATGCGATCTTGCCCCTGATCCTCTGGACGTAATTATAGGCGGATAAAGCTGCAACCGCACCCTGACCGGCAGATATAACTGCCTGTTTGTATGGTACGTTTGTTACATCTCCACAGGCAAAGATGCCTTCCTGCGATGTTTCTCCGTTGGAATTGATTATGACTTCCTTTGAACTGTTAAGGCTTACCATGTTCTTGACAAAATCTGTTTTTGCGATGTACCCCATTTCAACAAATACGCCGTCTACACTTATTTCCGTTTCCCTGCCTGTAATTTCATTCCTTAGTTTCACAGAGGTCAGAACTTCATTTCCTTTCAACTCAACAGGAAATGAACTTGTAATCGTCTCCACGTTGCTGAACTGCTCTATTGACCTTATCATATCTGGATCTCCGACAAGCTTGTTAGATTTGGTGACCAGGTACAGTTTCTTTGAAAGCCCGGCAAGATAAATTACTGCCTGAAGCGCATGATCCCCATGACCGATCACAGCCAGGTCCTTTCCCCTGTAAAGGGGCCCGTCACATATCGCACAGTATGAGACTCCTTTTCCAGCGTACTCACTTTCACCGATCACGTTCAGATCCCTTGGCGTCTTTCCAAAAGCCAGTATCACTGCAGATGCCATTAATGACCTATCCATGGTCTTGACTTCAAATCCACCGAGTATTTTGTTGACCGATTTGACTTCGTCGTAGAGGAATTCCGATCCGTAGAGAATTGCCTGCTCCTGGAATTTGTTCATTAGTTCAAATCCTCCAATACTGTTGAAACCTGGATAATTCTGTATCTCGGTGGTAAGAAGTGCCTGCCCGCCGATATCTTTCGTAATTATAAGGGTCCTCATTCCCTGTCTTGCAGAGTATATTCCTGCAGTGAGACCTGCAGATGCGCCACCGATGATGATTATGTCGTATTCGCTTTCCATCCTTATTACCGGTTATCCTTTACTGGATCAGAGCCTTGAGTTTTCGCTCCAGGAGAGCCTTCGGTACTGCACCGATTGACACATCTACTGCTTTACCGTTCTTGAAGAACATGATGGTTGGTATGCTCTGTATCCTGAATGTGCTTGAAACCATGGGGTTATCATCAACATTTACTTTACCAAAGTTTGCAACTGTGGAATATTGTTTTGAAAGTTCATCAACCACTGGAGAAACAAATCTGCATGGAGCACACCATGGAGCCCAGAAGTCTACCATAGTTACCTTGGGTGACTTCACAAAGTTAACGAAAGTGCTGTCAGTGAGATCTACCGGGCCCGAAGGTTTGGTAGTTTTTGTGTCAACGCCAGATAATAGCTTTTCCGCCATCTTTTTTCTGATACTTTCAATATCATCGTTTTCCATTTTAACATCCTGCCTTTTAGTATCACTCTATACAGCTGGTCTATTTTTAGCTGATGTCGTGATTCTGTTAACGTGAATGTATTCATAGTATTTTATGGTATTGTAACTATTATGCAATACCACTTTATAGCAGTTCGGAATTACTCCCATAATGGGGTCGTTTAACCAGTTGCTCAAAGAAAATGCATCTTGCAGGGACATCTTCGAGTGTTTCTTTGATCTTATGCCAACAGAGGTTAGCATTTTCTACCTTCTCAGCCACGAGAAGAACCTGGATGAAATATCAGAGGAGATGCATAAAGATCGCACAACGGCCTATCGCTGCCTTCAGAAACTTGTCGGAGCAGGGCTTGTTGTCAAAGAAAAACGGATCATCAGGGAAGGGGGCTATTATTATTCATATTCAAGAGTTGATGCTTCAACTATCAGGAAAATAGTGAATTCCAGGATGCGAGAAGTAAGCCATGCTCTCAATGCCATAATAAAGAGACTGGAATCTGAACTCGATCAAAGTTCCCACGCAAATTAGTGACAGATTTATGAATATCATGCTATGTCCATGATAATTACTGTCAGTACACCCCTTTAATGCTCTTCAGTCTATTTTAGATGTGAACCTTTGAATACTGGAGTTTTTTTTGACTTTTTTTCCTTACAATAATAATATATATTAATTCATTCATTACTACAGTTGTGTTAGAAACCTCAAGATCGTACATGATGAAGGTAGATCGGATTGTTGTTCCGATGGCTAAAGGAGATAGATCGAGGGGGGTGCTGGATCTGTCATTTAAGATTTCTGAAAAGTTTTCATCCGAGATTACTGCACTTACCATTAAGAATTCAAGGAATGAGATCACCTGGAGTGACAAGGTTGCAATCGTTACCAGGGCGTACAGAAGAGGCAAAGACAGTGGTGTTAAAGTCACCCCGAAGATCAGGTCTGCCAGCTCTGTCAAGCAGGGAATTGTCGAGGAACTTGAAGCGCACAGTTACGATCTGCTCATGATAGCGACGGAGAGGAGGTCTTTCTTTTCAACCTCAATTCTTGGACAAATAGGAGATTACATACTTAAGAAGTCAAAGATTCCCATGGCTGCTTTCAGTATAAGGGATGACAGCAGCGATTACAGGGAGATACTTGTACCGCTTTCAGAGCAGATTAACACCAGATCCGCAGTATCATTTTCACTGATTCTAAAAGCTGCAACCGGGGCCAATCTGACATTCCTCGATCTCAGAAAATTTGATTCCAAGGAAATTCACGGATTCAGACTTGTATTTGAGGAGCTTGACAGGATAATAGAGAACTATGGAGCGAATATAAGCATTGTAAAGCCAGTCATAAACAACTCCCTGAGCCAGACCGTCCTGAATGAGATTTATGAGAGGAAATCGCAGCTGCTGGTTATGGGATTTCATAATCTCGACGGTTCAAGACTCAGGCTCAACCCGTCCCTGAAGTCCATAACCAAACTGGCCAAATGCGATGTGGCATTAGTCAAGAAATGAACTATTGATTGCGCCCTTTTGCATCAGAAGTTCTATTATCTGTACGTTCAACTGTACCGTATTCACATAGTAGGAACCAAATATGGGAAAATTTTCTACCTCATCTGACTTAATCATTCCATCAAGAAGGGTGCTTATATTTCCAGAGTTAACAAAAAAGCTATCGTTTGCGAACATGACTGATAGATTCTGGGATATTCTTGGAACCTGAATGAGAGCATCCTGAACCTGTATGTTCGGATCAAGACCTGATCCGGAGTAACTTACCATATCATCCGTGATCTGTGAAACTGTTATGTTTGGATTCATTTGAAGGAATTTGCTGATGTATCCTTTCGTGATGTTCAATACCACAGGATTATCCAGTGAATAGCCATATGAACCTGATTGCGATAGATTGTAGTTTATCGAAGATGGTCTGGGTTGGAAGAAAATGGAAAGATTGAATGCTTCAGCAAGATAGTAAGACCCATATACAGTACCATTGATTATAATGGGATTTCCTTCAGCCTGACCGGGGTCAATACTTTCAGTTATGACAGAAATTGCACTCGGAATCACAAATCCCACAACTAGCATGATGACAAATATGAATACTGCTACTCTGGTAACACCTGTGAGAGACCTCCTGTTCACCATGTTACACCGCCTGCCAACAGAATCATGTAAATCAACTTGATTGCTATGAATGGTAATATTACACCGCCAAATCCATACAATCCTATATTTCTTTTCAGAATATCTGATACGCTGGCTGGTCTGAACGTTACACCTCTCAACGCGAGTGGCAGAAGGGCCAATATGATTAGCGTGTTAAAAATCAGAGCGGAAGTAATTGCCAGAATCGGATTTGTCAGGTCAAGAATGTTTATGTAGGAAAGAGATGAAAATGAAGCGAACATAGCAGGCAGGATCACAAAATATTTTGAGATATCGTTGGCGAAGCTAAAAGTAGTTAGAGCCCCCCTAGTAATCAAGACCTGTTTACCGAGGAATATTACGTCGAGCAATTTTGTTGGATCGTTGTCCAGATCCACCATATTGGCCGCTTCCTTGGCCGCCTGAGTTCCAGAATTCATGGCAAGCCCCACGTCAGCTTTAGCGAGCGCAGGAGCGTCGTTGGTTCCATCCCCAACCATAGCAACCATTCTGCTCTTTTCCTTTTCCGACAGCACTACCTGATATTTATCCATGGGAGTGCTGTTTGCAACGTACTCATCAATTCCGCTTTCTAGGGATATCTGCTGTGCAGTTATTTCGTCGTCTCCTGTGCACATTATTGTTTTGATGTCCATTTTCTTAATGCTCTCGATCCTTTCACGGATGCCTGGCTTCAGCATGTCGGCAAGCTCTATGACTCCGATAAACTTTCCATTCTTCACAACAGGCAGGGCAGTTCCGCCACGTGATGAAATCTCCTTTGATATGCCTTCGATGTACTGATCCTTGACACCAAATTTCTTCTCCAGCGCGGATAGGGCTCCTTTAATTATCATGTCTTCACCCTTCTCTATTCCGCTGAATTTTGTCTCTGCAGAAAATGGAATGAAGGTATAATCGTCAATTTCGTCCTCATTGACCATTGCGCCCTCGCTTTTAGCCAGCTTGACTATTGAAAGTCCCTCCCTGGTCTTGTCCGGTATGGAAGCCATGAGACAGTACTGGACAAATTCATGGTAATCTACCCCTGGGGCCGGATAGAATTTCTTTGCATCACGATCACCAATTGTTATTGTACCCGTTTTATCTACAATAATGGTATCGATGTCTCCTGCGTTTTCGACAGCTTTTCCGCTCTTCGCCATAATGTTGTACCTTGAGATCCTGTTAATGGAAGCAATTCCAATAGCAGAAAGCAATGCCCCGATGGTAGTAGGAATAAGACATATAAGCAGAACTATGAGAATCATCAGATTCGGCCTTATTCCCATGAAATTTGAAAGTGGATAGAGAGATGCTGCGACTATCAGGAAGATGAGAGTAAGCCCAGCCAGGAAAGCTGTGAGTGCAATCTCGTTCGGAGTCTTTTCCCTGGTGGATTTGTTCACAAGATCGATCATTTTATCAATAAATGTTTCTCCAGGATCGCTGGAAGCTTTTATCTTCAATCTATCTGTGGTTAGAGTAGTTGAGCCTGTTACGCTATCTCCAATTATCCTCAGAACTGGTCTGGATTCACCGGTGATGCTTGATTCACTGACGTACCCAGATCCCTCGATTACTTCACCGTCAGTTGGTATCTCTTCATTCTTCTCAACTACAAACACATCTCCCTTCCTTAGATCAGATGACCTTACATCCTCTACTGTCCCATCGTCCTTCAGTCTGTGCGCAATAGTTTCTTTTCTGAGCTTCTTCAGGGATGCCACAATAGCTTTGCTCTTTCCCTCCGAGAGAGCATAGCTGAAGTTTGCGAACAGCAGTGTAAGAAAAAGAAGAATGATAACTGACATATAAAAGCCAGGGTAGTTGCCAGTCATGGGGAGACCAAATTCTGATGGTAAAATTACCATTACAATGGAAATCAGGAATGCAACTTCCGTGACAAACATTACCGGATTCCTGAGTTCTACCAGAGGATTGAACTGCCTGAATGTCGTGACAGCAACAGATTTGATCTTTTCAGGATTTACGCTGAATTTCACAGCATCTCACCTACCACAAGTCCGAAGTCTCTGGCTATCGAAAGAAGTGGACCAAGCACCAGAACTGGGAAGAAAGACAGAAGACCTATAATAATCATTACGGAAAAAAGTGTTAAAGCAAAGGGAAACGACCCTAGCCTCACCGCATTTTCTCCTTCAGCCTTAGGAGCCTTCGCCGAAAGAGATTGTGCGATTACGAGTTGAAAACCGATTATCAGGTATCTCCCAAGCAGCATTATTGCAGAATCCATGTAATTGAAGAATGCCTGATTGGTCAGGAACCCTCCAATCTCGGATCCGTTGTTTGAGGCAGAACTCACATATTCATAAAGCAGTGAAGTTATTTTGTCCGGCTGTGGATTAGTGAATGTACCCATTGCAAATGAAGATGCAAGCGTCAGACCAAGGGGTATCATGACTATGAGGGGATGCGTAATCAGAGAAAGAGTTGAATATTTGATCTCTTTCGCCCCCAGCTTTATCCTCATAATTTCTGGAAGCCTCCCCACCATTAATGATGCAATGAATGCAGTGAAGATAACAAATGTGAATATATTGAGAACCGATGTCCCTGCGCCACCAAGTGGATCGTTCATAAGCAGCGGGACTATGACGCCGAAGATACCCAATGGAGTATAAGATATTAGTGCCCCATTAGCAGCACCGGTTGACGTCATAGTGGCTCCAACGGCAAATATTGAAGACTGGGCTATTCCCAGAGACGTTTCTTTTCCGATCATATTGCCTGTGTATGTTATCCCCAGATTACTAAGAGCTGGAATTCCAACGTATTCTCCTATGAATGTTATAGCAGCTCCAAGTATGAAGAACGCCATTATGACGCCGAAGAGCATCTGGCCGAACTGTCTCTTCTCAAAGACCTTTCCCAAGGATATTATGGAACCAAGTGGAATAAGGATAAATGACGTGAATTCAATCAGATTAGTAATCCAGTTTGGGTTCTCGAACGGGAACGCAGCATTTGCTCCATAGAATCCGCCACCGTTAGTTCCAAGGTTCTTGATTGACTCCCAAGAAGCAACGGATCCGAGTGGAATCGGTACGGTGGAACCTGAAAAGAAAGGATGTACATTCATGAAGGATAACGTGGTCTCAGGAATTCCCAGTAATATTAGGAGCACAGTTATGAGAATTGAAAGTGGGAGGAACAACTCAAATATCGAGACGAGAAAATCATGATAGAAGTTGCCCAGATGCCCCTTTTCCGTAAGTATTCCACGGACAAAAGCCATTGAAGCTGCAAAACCTGTAGCAGGGGCAAGATACATAAGCCCGATGAGGACAAAAGTCTGGCTGAAATATGTTAGTCTCATAGGGTCAGAATAATGCTGTAAATTGGTGTTTGTAAGAAAGCTCACAACTGTATTCACTGTCAGTGACAGATTCATACCGACAGGAGAATGATTGAACGGAATCATATTCTCAAAATACAGGAAAAGAAACGCAATCACGCCGGCTATTATGTTAAAAATCAACAGGCTTTTGAAGTATTCCCTGAACTTCATTTCCTTCCTGGAATCTTCCCCTATGAGTTTTTCAAAAAAATTCACGAATTTGTCGCTGTATCTTGATATTGATGTCTTTTCCCCTCTGTAAATCTTAGCAATATGATCTGATATCAGGTATGCAAAAAGGCTGGCAACAGCAAGATAGATGAGTATTATGATAAAACCAGACAATGCTCTGTCATTAAGAAACAGGTTTATCCAGAAAGAAGAACTGTGATTAATGTTTGGTACGAGATAGGTCACAGCTTTTCAGCCTCCATTATAGTATAGAAGAGGTACAATGCAATCAGAAAAGTTATCACCCCTATCACTATTATACCTGCACTCATGTTTCTCCTTTCCATATCATACAATTATTTAATAATACGCAACGAATTTAAATAGTGCTCCCCTTTCGGTTTTAGTTCAAACCCTTAAACATATAAGGACCTTTTCTCTCATAACCGAGTTTCCTGAAATATTCCCTGACCCCTATTCCACTTATCACAAGAATCCCATTTCTGCCAAATTCATCCTTTGTAATGGATTCGGCTTCGCCTATGAGTTTTCTGCCAATACCCTTATGTTGCCATTCAGAGCTTTCTTCACCTATGGGTACTACCTCACCAAAAACTTTCACTTCCCTTATTATGGAATTGCCCGTTATTTCCTGTCTGTGTGCGTATTCTGAAGGGATTCTCAGTCTCAAAAACCCTGCAATGTAGCCATCCTCCGTCTCGTAGGAAAGAAAGATCTCTTTGCCAAAGCCTGCATCATAATCATTACGCTTGAGCAAGATTGGTTGATCTTTCTCTATTTTGAAAATTTCTCTGGATCTTATCTCCCTGCTGACAATGTTGCGTTCCCTGAGATTGTCCTCGATCAAATTTCTTATATCACTTCTTTTGACTCCAGCCTCTATGAATTTCACCGGGATATCCCTCTGTATTCTCTGGATTCTGATCCAGGGAGGGATTTTTTGCATATAATATGTGAGAAGTTCTATAATGGATTCTGTGTCGGGAGGCACATATTTCCCCATTTTCCAGAGTTTGTACAGGGATGTCCCTTTTACCACAAGCGTTGGATAGATTTTTAGCATATCAGGCCTGAAATTCTGGTCTTCAATCATCAGATCAAAGCTTCTCTTGTCCTCCTCCATTGAAGATCCGTACATGCCTGGCATAAGATGATATACAATTTTTATTCCAGCGTCCCTCGAAAGCCTTGTAGATTTTACAATTTCATTAATGCCATGTCCACGATTGTTCAGTCTCAGTATATTTTCTGACAACACCTGAACACCAAGTTCCACCTTCGTTGTTCCGTAATCGAGTGAGGTGTCTATTTCATTCTCCATGTACCAGTCGGGTTTGGTTTCCACTGTCAAACCTATGCATCTTCTCTTTGCTTTTTCGTTGTAAAGAATCGATTCTTCAAGGCTTCTGGATTCAAAGCCATTCATGGCATCAATACATCCCTTTATGAAATATCTCTGATAAGAATCGGGCCTGGCAGTAAATGTACCACCCATTATGATCAGGTCAACTTTCGAAGTATCGTGACCTATTGTCTCCAGCTGCTTCAGCCTGTTGAAAACTTCGTCATAAGGAATGTAGTTGTTGTCTCTTCCCCTCAACGCAGCGGGTTCGTAGCCAGTATATGCCTGGGGAGAATTGTTGTCTATCCCACCTGGACAATAGATACATTTTCCATGAGGGCATGAATCCGGAGAGGTCATGGCCGCTACTACTGCTACCCCGGACACAGTCCTTGTCCTCTTTATTCTGAGTAACTTTTTCTCATCATGATTAAACTTTCCAAGATTCAGGATTTCTGAGTCACCAGGGATAGAAAGCAGTGAATACTTTTTGGAAAGTCTCATTTTCTCACGCTGCAGATCTTCCTTGGACTTTATCTTCCCGTTCCTGATTTCCTGAAGGATTTCAGAGAAGAAATCAGTCGAATTGCTTTCGATCATTTTTCATGGTAGAATATTTACGGTTAATTAAACTGCTCTGTATTGAGGCAGTTTATTATTCTGATCCAACATATAAGGTAATTATGAATATTGATGAGGTAGATCTGGTATTCCCAGATGACTGCAATGTAGTGCTTGGATATTCCCACTTCATTAAAACTATAGAGGACCTGGCTGAGATAGTCACCACGAGTGTACCCCAGTGTGAATTTGGCATTGGGTTTTCTGAGGCTTCCGGCAAGAGACTTATCAGAACAGAAGGTAATTCTGATGAATTAATAACCTTGGCATCTGAGAATCTGAAAAGGATAGCATCTGGACATACATTTCTTATTATTCTTAGGAGGGCATATCCCATAAATGTACTCAACGCAGTCAAGTTGTGTCAGGAAGTGGGATATGTAATGGCGGCTACATCCAATCCTCTTACTGTGCTTGTTGCAAGAAACAGGAGAGGAGGGGGGATCATTGGAGTTATAGATGGTTATTCCCCCCTTGGTGTTGAGGACAAAGCCAGTAGATCCGAGAGAATTAATTTCCTGCGTAACATAGGCTACAAAAAGGGCCCGTAGTGTAACGGATCATCACATAGGCCTCCGGAGCCTATAATCCGGGTTCGAATCCCGGCGGGTCCGCTTTACATTCGTCTTAATGACTGCATAAACACAAATGTGGTTATCAGATATTTTTAACATTCCATTCAATTTCTGGCTTGGATGGTCAGTTGAACTTTTTCATGCTCCAAATATTGCTATCCTCTTTGGGTGAATTTAGGAGTTCTAAGTATAGGACGGTTAGATTCTCATTCACAATGAGTTAAAAGAGTTTAGGCAAATCATATTCAGAATCTCACTGATCCACTTTAAATTTCAAGAGAAGTTTCATACATGAGATGATTAATGCAGCAACTTAATAGAAATATTTATTAATAAATACTTACTACAAAAAATATGTCTTTCTGGCGAAAGGAGCATCTTGGAGAGAATGGAATACCAATACACTGCTGCGACAAGCATAATTTTAGAACTTCCAATCCTCAAGAGATACTTGAACACGAAAAGATTCATGCAATAGAAGAGTCGGGCAGCCCCGAGGAGATCTAGTTCTGAGGATTGTGTATCTTCCCCCTTATCTGCTTCCTCATGTTATTTCTAATTGCATAAACTGCTACTGACATTTACTTTCCAATAATTGCATCTGTCTCTCAATTGAACTATTTTTATAGCACCGATGCGATCTTATATCTGGCATATGGAATTCGAGAGCGTGGAATATTTCATGACAAAGGATCATCAGGATACAAATGATGTCATTACTAACATACACGATGATTCAGTCAGGAATATTATAGACAGGGATTCAATTCGCCGAGTTAGTGGAATGCTTAAACTACATATCTACATTGAGGAAGTAATATTATTTCCAAGGCTGCAGGCTGAATATAGTGAAGACGTGGAATTTCTTGAAAAACAACACGGACAAATATTCAGGTTTTTAAATTCCTTAAATCGAAATGGGATCAACGGGAAAGTAACAGAAGAGATCACTAAAAGATTGCTTGACCTGTTGCTTGAACACAATGCATTTGAGGAGTCTTTTATCTATCCCAGTTTTGAGAATGTCGACGCGAAAATAATTGAAAATATAGCCTTTCCTGATGAATGGAAATGCCGCTACTCAGAATACTGAATCAAATGTTCAGTCAAATTTCAGAGAACCTTGACCCATGTTTGAGTGATATATTTTAGCTTGACTATATCTTCATAACTTGAAAATAAGCTTGGATCTCGGGCATTTCTTCCCTGCGGTATATTGATAATCCTAGAATTACATATTTTTAACCCTAAAATGAATATTTATTTAGGTTTACCTAATTACCTCATGATATTGCTTTGAGGTCATATCTCTTATTCAAGCCGGCGAGAAGAGAAGTATTTATTGCATGGCGGTGACGCAGAACATGATCAACTGGAACAGGATAAAGCAATATCTGAAATTCTTCGGCCCTGCATGGCTTGTGATGCTGGCTGATATGGACGCAAGCAGCACTATAGGAGCAGCCGAAACTGGTGCAATTTTCAAGTATGGTCTTATCTGGTTCATGCTCGTTCTTATAGTCCCTCTTTACCTGATCCAAGAAGTTTCTGGCAGAATCGGCGTTGCCACTGAGAAGGGACTTGGAGAAGTCATAAGGGAAAATTATCCTAGAAAGACTGCTTTGTTTCTTACAGTTCCAATGGTTATCACCGATATGGTCACGTATGCCATAGAATATCTAGGGATAGCAATTGGTGTTGAACTTCTGGGATTGCCCATATTGCTATCTCTTCCGCTTTTCTTTGTAGCTCACTTGCTGATTGTTACCCACAGGAAGTACGGAACCACTGAAATGTTTCTTGTTGCGATATCTTCCGTGCTGATAGTTGCATTTATTGCCACGCTTATCGTAAGGGGAATCGAGCCATACAGCCCGGTTCTCATATCTGCCTCACCTAATTTTCTGTTTATACTCGCGGTTAACGTTGGTGCAGTAGTAATGCCATTTATGTTATTTTTCCAGACCTCTGCAACTGCTGAAAAGGTCACCCATGTGCGGTCAAGTTTCAAAGAATATAATACGGGTAATACCAGTAATCTGGAAAATGAAAAGTACTTTAAAAAAACCGCTATGAGATCCATGCGCATTGAAACTCTTTTTGGAGCAATAGTGAGCGAGATGCTTATGATAATAGTAGAAATGACCATGAGCGGCGTTAGCCCTTCCACAGATTTTGCCTCGGTTTCAGAGCTCGCTGGGGCGCTTTCCGTGATAGCTGGTAATTTGTCGCCATATCTCTTCGGAATAGGTCTTATAGGAGCCGCTTTTCTTGCTCTGGTTGTGATATCATTAGGAAGCGCTTGGGGATTTGTAGAGGTATTAGGCATTAAAAGAGACAGGGCTACTTGGGTTTATGTCATTGAGAGTTTACCTGCATTAATTGCCGCTATGATTATACCGACGACCATGTTGATCAATGCTGTGCTTACCCTTCTAGTGTTATTTGTTTTTGTGCTTATAGGCCCTGCAGTCGTCATGGGGCTATTAGCTAGAAAGAAATCCCTTATGAAGGGTTACGTCACATCTGGGAGAGGTGAAATTGCCTACTGGATCAGCGTAATGTTCGTGGTATCGTTTGGTATCATTGCGATCCTGTGATCTTTTTGGACGCCCAAGTCATAAATGTACAACTGATTACGTATCCCATGATCTATGACTAATGAGGATCACTTGTCTCTTTCTTGCTTAATTTACCCGACCATTAAGAAGAACTTTTGTGTAATCCATAGAATAAGCCAGAATCATGATCACTAACAGAACCAGAATAGATGTGAGTGCAAAATACACCGTACTGTGGACTATGTATGAGAATATGGTGAGTGCAATGGCTGGCGGATGGTTGTTTCCTGTGAACGATATGAAGGCAGAGACTATGATCACATTGGCTGCCATGTAGAGAGGGGAGATACCCAGGGTGAGATGAATGAATTCTGAAGAAAATATTACAAACAAGTAAGAAAATAATACTGATTTCTTTTTTGAAAACTTTCCGCCATGCTCAAAAATGATCAAGTATGCTGAAACTGCATAGGGTGGAGCTAGAAGAAAGAATGCGTCGAAAGATGAGATCCAGATAATGATGATTACTGTTATGACATAAAAGACAAAATCGATCACTTTATAAAATCTATTAGAGTCTGTCAATCTATGCCAGATAAACCTTCAAACTAATTAAGCGATACTATTGAATTTTCTGGCATACTCTCATCCTGGAAGTATCCGAGCTTTCTTGCGTACAAGTTTGTAAATGTGTACATAACCTGATAAAATCTACAGGGTTTCTGAAGAAGAATTCTTCTGGTGATACATAAATTACTGTTTAGTCTATCTTAATGATAGTTATCTATACTCCTGATATGGCTTGATATTATGGATGAAAACAAATGAGATCATGCACCTGCCGGGGTTCGAGTATTTCCAATTATAATCAGAAAAATCAGATAGGCTTAGATTACATTAATCTGTATGCTGTTCTGTATAACTGCAATGATTCTAGATCCGTATCTATGGACAGAGATGCAGAATGGCGATGAACAGAGTTCAGGTCTTCACACCAAATAAAGTTCTGATGTGTGCATTAGATTGCAGACTTGGCTTAAAACACAGGCAAAACAGGTAATGTTTAAATGAAATGAAGGCAGTATATGAACCGAAAGGGAACGAAATAGAAGGTGAAGGGTTATACCCATGATGCTTAAGCATCCATGAATTCACAGG
>JBBYJL010000026.1:0-16533 GCA_043196285.1 Thermoplasmataceae archaeon
AATCCGGGAAATATTCCTTAGCGCCGGATATGTATGAGGGATACATATCCATGGTGATGTTCTCTATTCCTGCAGTATCAAGGAAGGGATGTGTCATGATGAATTTTCCAAACACATCGCTTTCCTTACAGTCCTCGATGTGTATTATCCTGCTGTTTTTGATGTCGTAAAAGAGTATGACATACACATGATGTTTCTCCACGGAGAATTCGTCTATTCCAGGCACCTTCAGATCAGAAAGATCCTGATCCTTTCTTGCATCCTCAACATAGTGTTTCACGATTATCCACACAGAATCCTCATTGATTCCCATTATACGGGAATAAGCGGAGACCGGCATATCACTGCCGATATCCACAATCATTGCCTCAAAGTGCAATGAGAAACCCTATCCCTTGCGAGCCCATGGAAGATCAACGGTCTTCTTTCCATGCTCATTGCATTTTATTCTTAGATCCTAGCATGCACATATGTAGGGTACTGGAATACATTCAGGTGTCTCCATGTGCGTTCCTCGGTGTCATGGACTCCGTATGGTATTCCACAGACAGGACATGGGAATTTAGATCCCATTGGAAAATCTATGAAGATATCAACCCTCTTTTCCTTATGATCAAACTTGATCTCCTTGATGATCCACGGTTCCTCCAGACCTGGAAGTCTCCCGAACAGTTCTTCCGAATTCATATAATGTAAATGAATGAGGGTTATTATTTACCCCCAAAGAGTTCAAGAGAACCATAAAATATAATGGTAAATTGTCTCAGGGTTTCGTAGGCAAACCTTGATCGGATTTAGTTTTCTCAAGTTTGTTCTTTATTTTTCCAAATCCTACGTAAAGCAATATTGCCCCGATATAATTAATGAAAAGGAAGACGATGCTTCCCGCTGTAACAAGGCCCGTATTGTAAATGGAACCAACACGATAAAGCCCAATTATTAGCATTATCAGGCCAATGATCAGTATGATCGCGCCTATTAAAACAAATGCTGAGAATGCTAACAATATCGAGAGTACGCTTGAGAGTATAACGTGGACAGTACCCGACACTCCTATCGACAGCAAGTATCCTATAAAAACAAAAAGTCCGACAATAATGAGAGCCACTCCGATCAACAGGAGCATGGAACCTGTTTTTCCTGTTGACAGTCTGCGGTTAACAGTTTCCAGTTCTGAGAACCCATGATAAACAAAGTACATGGAGACCACAAAAAGGACGAGAGTAATACTTGAAGTAAGAAAGTCAACAAAAATAGGGAATCCATAGATCACAAGATTGGAGGAACCTGAAGAAGCTGAGATTGGAACACTGGAGTCTGATCCGAGCACGGAGAATAGCCCCAAGGATGAGGCATATGTTCCATTGATGATGGCAACTCCTATCCCAACCAGTCCAGATATAATAACAATCAGCATTCCAATTCTTAGGCTCGATATGCCATCTATCTCCGCATCCAAATTCCCTGCGTTAATACTTGAAGCGAGGGGATGGCCACAAACAGCACAAATGCTGGCAGTATCAGGGTTTTGGTAAGCACAATTGGGGCATTCTTTGACCATTTACAATAAATACCCGGAAGAATATAAATTATAGTATGCAGAGTGAAGAAAGATTAGTTCGGGATATTCCCTTTAGAGGAATGTGAATTACTTGGAGAAGAGCCCATGAGTAATCTGTTAATGGAACATATGAAATTCAGATCAGATAATATTAACACGAATAATCGAGTAATGTTCATTACAGAACCTGCCGGTACAGTCCACGGATCCATATTACTGCAACTAGAAATGAATGCGTGATAAAGTCAATAATTCATAAATACCCGAATGAAATATGAGCCGCTTTTAATGAGAACCAGGATAAGAGGGTATCATCCTTCCATAATTACTATTGGGTTTGCAGACTTCATTAGGGGATTTACACGATATCCATTATGGATATTGGTATCAATTTATCTCCTTTCAGCAAGGCATTTCAATTATATTGATATCGGGCTTGTATTTCTTGCGCAGTCAATATTTACAGTTCCATTTTCAATATATGGCGGTAGAATTTCTGATATTAGAGGTAGACGGGAACTCGCAATAATTATGCCAGCAATACTTTCCATTTCATATATGTTATTTTTCTTGGTGATTTATTTCAATCTTTCTCTCGTTATAATAACCGTGATGATGGTGGATATCAGTATCCTCAGTACAGTTCAGTATAACATTAACAATTCCATACTTACAGATCTGTCGAGCGAGACGCAGAGGCTAAACTCATTCAGTCTAGTCAGGGTGCTAAGCAACGCAGGCATAGGTGTAGGACTCATGTTCTCAGGACTGATATCTATCCTGAACCCGGCCTATTTTTTCCTTGCACCCGTTTTTGGATCGATTGTGGAGGTTGTAATATACTATAAGTATGTGCCAGAATCTCTTCCAGTTCAAAAGGATAAAACTGCAAGAACAGTCATGAAATTCTCATTCAGTAAAGACCGGTTGCTGATAGTGGTCTCACTGGTCATGGCATTTTCGTCATTAATGGCAGGGATGTTTGAGAGTCCTATCACACCACTGTATCTGACAAGCAGGTTCAGCTATTCGGAGTTCCAGATCACAATCCTCTATGCGGTGAATACCTTGGTAGTCATACTATTTCAGTTCAAGATAAACAGGCTGAGCAGAAGGATAGGTGAAATACCTACATATTCACTCGGGCTTGTTCTATACGCGGCTGCCTACCTCATTTTTGGAGTTGTTGGTATATTCCCAATCCTCATTATGATTGTCACGATGCTTACTTTTGGAGAGAATATGACTTCGCAGTTTTCACAAGTCTTTATATCAAGGATAGCTCCAGAGAACAGGCGTGGAGAATATTTCGGTTACAGTTCCGCAGTCTTCAGCTTCATCTATCCATTCACTCCGCTGGTAGGTACATTGATATTGCAGTCATTCAACTTCAGTCCACTGCTTGTATGGGGGACAATTTCAGGATTATGCCTTATGATGGCGATGATTTCACTGTCCTTAAGAAAGATGATTCCCGATCTAAGGAATTCCAATTCATATAAATATTCTGAGAAGGAAGATTAAATTTTTACCAGAGCATGAAGTGATTCATTGAAAAAGTTCTTTCTTCACAACCGCTCATCACCATCACTCCTCAACTCACGGAACATCATCTTCCTATGGAATTCGATCCAGATACTGTTCTGGTTGTGGACGCAGATCATAATAGAATCAACTTCTCTTAACAGTATTAATCTTTAGCGGTTTTCATCAGCATCCTATTTATACATTTGTGCGTGTGTTCCGGAAGAATATTCATGCGAAGGACCCTGGCAATTCTCCCATCAGTTTTTACCTCAAGAAACCCAACCATTCCTCGATTGAAATAAAGTCCCTGAAATATCTATCTTTATAAATCCACATCTTCCTCGAGAGGTCTGTTCGAACATCCGTAAATTTACAAGGGATCAATTTATTGAATTTAAAAAGTGAAAAATTAAAAAACAGTTCAGTGTGCTATTTGGAGTTTAGAATCTGATTCATTTAACTCAGCCATTCCAAGTCTCATAGCCCTAATGTTTATCTCCAGAAGCTTTCCGCTGAACCTCTCGGCCAATGCGTCTATCACGTTTTTCTCATCAACTGGCATTATTCCCAGGGAAAGTGCAGCGCCTATAATAACTACGTTTGCAGACCTGAAAGATCCTGCCTTTTTTCCAATATCCACTGCGTCTATCTCAAAAATTTTTGGATTACCTGGAACCATGGCGATCAGTTTTGTCATATCAGGGTATTCTTCATCCTTCATGCTGACCGAAATAGGCGTCATTTTTTCCCTGTTCATTATTACCTTCGCATTAGCATTGATACTGTTAAGAACACGGAAAGTCTCTACTGGTTCAAATCCAAGAAGAAGATCAAATCCTGCCCGTGGTGAAATTGGGCCGTAAACTTCACCTATCCTTACCTCAACACTCACAGATCCTCCGCGCTGTGAGAGCCCATGGATTTCAGACATAACCACGTTCAGACCAGCCTTAATGGCTGCTTCTGAAATAAGTGTTCCCGCTGTAATAACCCCCTGACCTCCCACGCCTGCGATTATTATATTGAACGGCTTCATTGTCTCACCTCTATGGCCTGGAACGGGCATACATAAGGTTCTGCACACACTCCACAACCATCACAGAGGTTAGCATCAATCTTTATCTCCCTATTTTCTATGAACAGCGCAGGACATGAGAAGTTCTCGACACAGTTCATGCATTTTCCGCACTTGTCCTGATCAACTGTATAGGTCAGAATCTTTCCTGATTTCTGCATTTCTTTATCTCTGAGTATAGCACATTCCCTGCGCGATATTATCACTGAAACTGAATCTTCCTTGAGTGCACTGGTTATCGCTTTCAGTGACTCCTTGAGGTCATATGGATCAACCACCTGTACATTCTTGACGCCAAGACTTCTTACAATATCCTCAATGGCAATGGAAGGGAGTTCTTCACCGAGCGAATTGAATTTCTCACCCGGGTTGGGCTGCTGTCCTGTCATTGCAGTAGTGCCATTGTCAAGTACCATAACGAGAATGTTCAGTTTGTTATGGACCGCATTTATTAGGGGGGGTATTCCAGAGTGGAAAAAGGTTGAGTCACCAATAAATGCAACAACTTTCTGTTTTGTGGACATTGCAAAGCCGTTCGCCATGCCTATGGACGATCCCATTGATATCATAGTGTCAGCCTCCTCATAGGGATCGTATACACCAAGGGAATAGCAACCTATATCTGACGCGAATATTGTATCCGGTTTGTTCATCATCTTTACAGCTCTCTTTACAGCGTAATATGCGGCCCTGTGAGGGCATCCGGGGCAAAGAACAGGAGGCCTGGGAGGAAGATCAAGCTTTCCCTTTGGGATATCCTGTACGGTAAAACCTATTATCTTTGAGAGAGAATTAGCAACAGTGTCCGGTGTAAACTCATGACTTTCGCTGAAAAATCCATCCAGCTTACCGTAAATCCTTGAATCAAGACCGTGCATTTGTGCAAGAGTACGTATTTTGTATTCCAGATACGGATCGAGTTCCTCCACGATTATTATGTTCCTGTGATTGGTTATAAAATCCCCAATAATCTTCTCTGGAATGGGATTTGTGAACCCAAGTTTCAATATGTCTGAATCAAGTGCGTATTCAGTCACAACGTCCATTACGGAGTTATATGCGGCACCGGATGTAATAATGCCATATTTTCCATTTCCATTATGTTCGATTCTGTTCATCTGGGATCTGTCAGCCTCTTCTTTCAACCTGTGAATTTTCTCTATCAACTTTTCTTTGAGCGTATATGAATTAGAAGGAAGACAAACAAATTTATGAACATCCTTCACAAAAACTCCGGTATCAGCTAGATCTTTCTTTACTTCTCCCAGTTTCACAAGCCCACGCATGTGACTGACCCTTGTGGTTGTCCTGAACAGTACAGGCAATTGGAATTTTTCTGAGAGATCAAATGCCTGTAAAAGGAAATCCTTAGCTTCCTGTGGATTGGATGGTTCAATCATAGGCACGTGTGCAAGATCTGCATAGTGTCTGTTATCCTGTTCATTCTGGGAAGAGTACATGGAAGGGTCATCTGCAGTCATCACGACCATCCCTGCCCTCACTCCAGTGTAGGCCGTGCTCATAAATGGATCAGAAGCGACATTCAGTCCTACATGTTTCATGAATACCATCGATCTCAGTCCAGAAATTGATGCAGCGAATGCTGTTTCAATGGCTACTTTCTCATTCACCGAGAACTGGAACTTCATTCCGAATTTTTTAGAGATGAGTGATAATGTATCTCCCACTTCGCTGGAAGGGGTTCCAGGATATGTTGTTGCAATCTTAACTCCTGCTTCCACAGCTCCCCTTGCAATAGCTTCATTACTCAAAAGAAAAAGAATGGTTTCCTCACTGCTATCAAGCATAAGATCATTCAGTTTAACCATATGGTATCAAAATATAATCCAGCATTAGTATTATTACTTCGTACCTTACATCTCAGGTCAATGATAGTTATTATCACGCTTTATTAATTATAAAAAATAGTCCATCCACATGCATAAAATTTCATTCAGAATTGCGTAATAACTTAGTAGCCACTTCGGGATACTTATCCTCTGTAAACATGAAGTCGGACGGGACAAACCTTGGTCCTTCCGGGGAGTCATAGCGGGAAAATGGGATGCCGTATGTTTTTTGCAAGGTTTTCTCGTTCACGATCTCTCCAGGGTTCCCCGATGCAACCATGGTGCCATTCTTCATCAGTATGGCACTGTCGCACAGATTCCAGATCATGTTGATATCGTGCATTGTAACAATTACAATTTTATTCTCTTTTTTTAGTGCTTTGATTATCCTGAAAATTTTCATGGACTTGTCAACATCCAGAAAAGAAAACGGTTCATCCATCAGACAAATCTCAGCATCCTGGTATATCATGGCCGCAAGCATCACCAGTCTCTTTTCTCCACCGCTGATCTGCGAGAACGATCTCTTAAAGAGATATTCTACATCCAGTTTTCTGAGGGATTCCATCACCCCTTCCAGTGGTCTATCCGTGAAATAACCTGCTGTCCTTATCACATCATTCACAGTAAAACTGAAAGGATTTGGGGTCTCCTGAGAAAGCATGGATATGATTTTGGGTCTTTCACTCTGCTGGTAGGAAGCAATATCAATACCATTAAATCTTACATTTCCCTCTTCCTGCTTCAGTATCCCGGCAATGACTCTCAAGAGTGTGCTTTTGCCGGATCCGTTTGGCCCAACTATTCCCACTACTGTACCTTTTTTAGCAGAAAAGGAAATGTCCTGAAGCCTGAAAATTCCTCTGGTGTATGAAACTCCACTGATCTCAAGCATCGTATGACCCCTTTGACAGCCTCGAAAGAAGCAGCATGAAGAATGGTACTCCGATAAGGCTGGTAACTATCCCAATGGGTATCACCTCTCCTGATATGAATGCGTGTGCTGCATCCTCTGAAAGAATCAGGAATATGCCTCCAATGATTGCAGATGTTGGTATCACGATCCTGTTAGTTCCACCATAAATCAGCCTGCAAACGTGCGGTACAACAAGGCCAACAAATCCTATAAGTCCTGAAACAGCTACGCAGGCAGAAACACCGAATGCTATTACGCTAATTAGAAGTATCTTGGTGAACTCAACGTTGACGCCTACCGTGTGTGCATATTCCTCACCCAGCTGTATAGCATCAAGTTCACGAGAATAGATCACTGACACAAATATTGCAAGAACATTCACCATAGTTATAATGCTGAGTTCAGTCCAGGTGATCTGCTGCAGCGATCCCATCAGCCAGAAGAAGACATCACCCTGGAGCCTGACATTTGAAAAGACCATGAATGCCACAAGAGCTGATACAAAAAGCGAAACAGCTATCCCCATTAATAATAAATAAATAATTGGGACCTTGCCGTGCCTGAACGACATAAAATAGACAAGGTAGACCACCACTAGTGAGAATATGAACGCCATAAGATCAATTGAATAAATCCCGAGAACATCTATTCCGAGAACAATCGTTGCCACAGCACCGAAAGCCGCACCGCTGGATATTCCTATTACATAAGGTTCAGTTATGGGATTCTTGAAAATGGACTGGATCACAGCACCTCCAACGCCCAGTGACGATCCAATGACAAGTGCGGCGAAAATCTGCGGTTCCCTGAGAAGAACCACGATCTCATACTGTACAGAGGTGTAATGAAAATGAAACATTCCGCCTAAAATGGGGAACTGTGACATCACTATTTCCAGCACAGTATAGAAGGGAATCCTGACAGATCCGACAAAAAATGAAGCAAGAATTACAAAGATCAGGGCTACAAGTGACACCACAATCTTCGTTCTTGTTCCTACCGCGATGTCGTGTCCGAATCTCACATATTTGAACATTGCATTCACGCACTAGGCATCGGCGAATATCCAAGATTAATCGGGAAAGGTGAAATGTAAGGAGAAATACCCGGATATACTATGTTGATCAACCACTGTATCGCATAAATTACACGAAAGTCAGGTTCATTGAAGAAACTATCGTTGAATATAGTATAAACCTTCTGCGGCGTACTGGTCATCGCTGCTGTTTCATTGAACGGGGCGGTTTGTACAGCAGACTCAGGCACATACTGATCCAGCAGTATGATATCAGGAGAAGCGTTTGCAACGACCTCGCCACTTATAGTGTAATATCCGTTCCCAGTTGCGATGTTGCGAAGATGTGCAATCTGGAAAAACTGATCTATGAATGTATTGTTACCGGCAGTCCAGTATCCTCCATAATTTGACAGGTAATAGAAAATTGTCTGTTCATCGTTGATTTTCGACATCGATGATGAAATGGAGTTCAGCGAGGAAGTCATCCAGTTCACAATCACCGTTGCATTGGAGCTTGTACCAGTAAGGTCGCCCAGCATAATAGTGAAGTTCACTATCTGTGAAAAACTTTCAGGATTGTCAAGAAGGAAGGGGATATTGAGAGTGTTGTTTATATAAGTACCGTAAGATGGCATCGTAGACCCATACCCAAGAACTACCTGAGGCGAAAGGTTGAGGAGTTCACTGTAATCAACTGTGTATGCATTTCCCACATTTGGAACGGTTTGATTCGGTGGGTATGAATCATATGGATTTCCACCCACGAGATCCTTGATTGCTCCGAGAGCATAAAGTGTAGCGGTAGCAGAGGGATCAAGACTAACTATTCTGGTTACAGGTTTTTGGAAAACAAAGGTTCTTCCAAGAGAATCAGTAACCTTGATTGGACCGCTTGAGTTTGCATGGCTTGTAGAAGTAACATAGCCGAATACAGAAAGTGCACCGAGAACCACTATAATAACAACAATTATCGCTTTCATTCTTCTGTCAAAAAATCCTGATCCCATTTCTATCACTGAAATTATTTTTCTATTTGTAAAATCGTTTTCACTATAATAAGCTTTACACATGAAACCTTTTTATCATGGATTTGATAAACTGTAGCCGGACTTGGCCGGGGAGCTAGGCACTCCCTGTTACCTGAAGTCTACACGCAGGGGCGACAGTCCCATGAGACCAACCAGACTTCTGCCAGGCCCCGTGGAATCGATGAGGTTCTGTCCCACTGGATCGCAGGTTCAACCGGTTAATCTCAAAGGAGAATAATCGACTGATCAATCTGGTGAACCCGCCAGAACCGGAAGGGAGCAACGGTAGCCAGGACTCGTGATGCTGGTGGGGTGCGGATCTGAGAGGAAGCGGGGGGTACCTGTCAGGACATCTGGACCGACTGGGACGTGTCCGGTATTTTATGTTGGGAGAGAACATGGGTGAATTCAAGATAATTCAGGATCCTGTCCATGGTCCCATAAGGATTGACGGCGTCGTGGAGAAGCTGATAGATTCAGTTGAATTCCAGAGACTCAGGTTCATCAGGCAGCTCGGCCTGAGTTTCCTGGTCTTCCCAGGAGCGAACCATACAAGATTTGAACACTCCATCGGTACAATGTATATCTCAAATCAGTTTTCGGAAAGGATAGGCCTGGAAGATTCAGAATCCTTAAGAATTTCAGCCCTTCTGCATGACATAGGGCATCTGCCCTTCAGTCATAGTTTTGAGAATTTTTTCTTTTTCAAAACGGGTATGGAGCACCAGGAAGTAGGAAGAAGGATAATTTCGGGAGAAAAACCATTTCAGGAAAGCAGCATTCCGGGAATTCTGGAGAGTTATTCTCTCTCACCGAAAAAAATATCAAATATGGTAGCAGGAAAAACGAAAACCGCCACATCGAGCATAGTAAGTGGTCCTGTCGACGCGGACGAGCTCGACTACCTGTTGAGAGATTCAACATTCTGTGGAATCGCTCTCGGTCTGGTCGACTATAAGAGAATAATCAATACGCTGATCTACAGGGACAATAGACTTATTATCGAGGAAAAAGGCATTCCGAATCTTGAATCGCTCCTGATTGGCAGGATACTGATGTACAGATCAGTTTACTGGCACAAGACGTGCAGGATTGCGCAGGGTATGATGGAATCAGCCCTCAGGATGATGCATTCAGAGATTAATAATCCGTTCTCTATCACAGATCATGAATTCCTTAACCAGCTAATCAATGATCGCGGATCGTCTCCGTTGACAGAGAGGATTATAAGGCGTGATCTGTTCAAAGTGATCTATTCTACCCCCTATGATGCCGAAAAATACTCACTTATAAGGAAAGTTATGGAGGAGAACTTTCAACCCGGCACATTCCTTGTGGATGTTATTCCTCCCCTCGAGTTCGGCGGGGCTGAAAGGTTGAAGACAAACATGATTGTTATGGTAAACGGGAAGAGCCGGAAGATAAGCAATGCTTCTCCGCTTGTGAATTCTCTTTCAAGGATTGTAAACGAAAGAAAAATAATAGTTTCCTGTGATAAGAACATAGCTGAAAAGTCTGTGCTTCTCATTCGGGGATTATAATGATTATTTCAGTATCTTGGTCATCCTGACCGCATGCCGCGATTCCCGGAAATATTCACTATAATAATTACTGATTTTCTCAATCACCCTATAACCATTTTTTTGGTAAAACCTGAGGCCTTCATGATTCTTTTCCCTGACCTCAAGAATTGATACAGAAAAACCTCTGGCTCTCATCTCTTCTTCTATATAGGAGAGAAGTTTCGAGCCAATCCCGGACCCCTGGTATGAAGGATCGACAGCTATGCTCTCCACATCTGCGGATGAATTGTCAATGGGAATTGCTACCACGTAACCAGCAATCTTTTCACCATCGGTAGCAACGTAATTGAAAGCAAGTGGGTTTGCAAACATGTCCACTATCTCTTCACTGCTATAGGGCCCAACCTCAAAGCTCCTCTTCTCAAGGGCGGCTATTGCATCAAGATCTGACCATTCGAATTTCCTGAATATCAACATAAAGTTATTTCTGATGAGAATAACAATCTTATCATACCTATTTATGAGTAACTACCAACAGTATTAAATCTCCGGTTGAAATAATCGTCTATGATCAAAGAAGCGATAGAATCTCTCAGGTCTGGTAAACCAATCCTTATTCATGACAGTACCAGCAGGGAAAATGAAACTGATATCGTCATCCCTTCACAGTTTATCACCCCGGAGAGTATAAGGTTCATGCGCAAGAACGGGGGCGGCTTGATCTGCACCACAATGACATGGCAGGATGCCCGGAAAATAGGCCTGAGTTATCTGGAAAATATTTATTCCGGTGTTTTTCCCCA
Source organism: Thermoplasmataceae archaeon (assembly GCA_043196285.1). GTDB lineage: Archaea > Thermoplasmatota > Thermoplasmata > Thermoplasmatales > Thermoplasmataceae > JAKAFX01. The sequence continues at coordinate 11,302 of JBBYJL010000026.1, forward strand.
GAGACTCCATCTGTTTAATCAGGACGACTTGAGATATGACAAGAGCAGTCCATTCACTCTTTCCATCAACTCAAGAGACACATTCACAGGTATATCTGATTATGACAGGTATCTTACGATCTCAGGTTTTTCCAATTTCGTTTCTGAACTGGGAAACCTGAACGGAAATGCTTCAAGGGAATTTGACTTAAGGTTCAGGTCGCCAGGACATGTTTTTCTTCTGATCGCAAGGGACGATTATTTCAACTCAAGGCGTGGTCATACTGAGCTTTCCACCTATATGATGGAATTATCTGGGCTTGTACCATCAGCTACAATAGTCGAGATGCTTTCTGATACCGGTAAATCAGCGACTGTTGAAGAAGCCATGAAGTTCGCCGAGAATTCTCAACTAACATTTATAGAGGGAGAGAGTATCATCCGTGAGTGGGTAAATGACGCTAGTAATGGCCACAGGGGTATTCGACATCCTTCATCCGGGGCATATTCATTTTCTTAGTGAGGCTAGGAAACTGGGTGATAGGTTAGTGGTCGTGGTGGCAAGAGATCAAACTGCTATGAAGAACGGGAAAATGCCATTGTTTGATGAAAACACAAGGCTGATGATGGTATCACAGTTGAAGATGGTTGATCAGGCGGTGCTTGGTCATATAGGAGACATATACCAAACAGTCTCAGATCTCAGGCCGGACATAATAGCGCTTGGTTATGATCAGCACTTCAAAGAAGATGACATAGAGAAAAAGTGTCTAGATTTAGGGATAAAGGTAAAAGTTATGAGGATGACAAGGTCAAACCATTCCGGGCCTGTCAGTTCATCTGAAATCAAGAAGAGAGTTATTGAAGAAATAGAGGGTAAGACTTGAAGATAATAGGTGTAGTTGATACAACCTTCGCCAGATATGACATGGGAAGATCAGCAATTGATGAATTAAGATCAAACGGAACAGGTTTCACCATATCCCGTTACACAGTACCTGGAATAAAGGACATACCTGTTGCGTGCGAAATACTGTTCAAAGAAGGCGCAGATATCATAATTGCACTTGGAATGCCAGGAAAGATGCCTGTGGATAAAATATCAGCGCAGACTGCATCAAACGGGATAATGCTAGTCCAGACCAAGTGGGGGAGGCACATTATCGAGGTATTCGTCCACGAGGACGAAGCGAAGGACGAGAAAGAACTTGCATGGCTGATGGAAATGCGAAGCCGGGAGCATGCAAGGAATGTGCTTATCTTATTGTTCAATCGTGAAAAAATGACTGAGAATGCGGGTGGGGGGCTGAGGCAGGGATTCCCGGACGTCGGATCTCTAGAAGCCCCTCTCGGTGGTGGGAGAAGACATTAGGTGTAAAACATGAAAATAGGAATAGTTGTATCGGAATTTAACTGGGACATAACGACTCTGATGCTTTCTAGAGCTGAAGAGGAAGCAAAATTTCTTGGTGTGGAAGTTGGGAAGGTTGTCATGGTGCCAGGCACGTTTGACATCCCCCTGGCTGTCAAAAAAATGCTGGAGATCAGGGATCTTGAAGGTATCGTGACCCTTGGCTGTGTCATAAAGGGCGAGACTGACCATGATCAGGTTATAATGCAGAATGCAGCCAGAAAGATAGAAGATCTGTCTGTGGAATATTCAAAACCTGTTTCTCTCGGCATCACAGGACCAGGACAAACCAGGCTTCAGGCGATGGCCAGAATTGAAAACGCCAGAGATGCAGTCGATAGTCTGGTCAAAATGATCAAGGCCCTGAAATCAATCTGAGAGATTCTCTCAGGTCCTTCATTGTCATGCTGACCTCTGCGTATAAATTGTACGGATGCATTGATTCCAGGCTTTCACAGGATATCCTAATAGATACAGAGTCAGGCAGATAAGTGAATTCATTCCCTACTTGCAATGATATTTCTCTAACTATGTCCTCCACAAACTTTGGATTTTTGTGTGCCTCAATTAGCTGTTTACCTTCCTCATCTGGTCCATACTTCAACATCTGAGGCAGGCCTAGAACTTTCTCACACGCATCTATTAGGCTTTTATAGCTGATCTTAAAATCATTTCCTGTCAGTTTTATTTTGACGATATTTCTCTGATTGTGGGTTATGACCGGGATGTTCCTGAGGAAAGTCTCATAATCTGGATGGTCGGATATAAGCATTGAACGGGTCTTCTCCATAGAACATGGGCAGGCGTTCATCCCATTCACTGAAACTTCTACCGATCTGCTTGGAACCAGTTTAGAATCCACCTCAAATCTGGAACCTGTTCCGTAAGACACCAAAGTTCGCTTACCTAATCCAGTCATTCTTGGGAGGAATGCCTCTGCATAGACGCTTACTTCAACTTTTCGGGATGAAGGGACCCTTTGCAATATCTTTCCATAAATAATCTCCGGAATTTTCATGAGGTCTGTAAAGTTATCTTCAGAATTCAACGTCTCCAATATCGCATCAGTTATACCAGATATGCTGGCGCCCTTCTTGTCTGCTTCCAACCCTACTGATACATCAATATCCAGAACTGATCTCTGTTTTTCATGATCAATCTCGACATTTGCTGGATACCTGAAGTGTCTAACTCCCACATTCTCTATTGGAATTTTGTTTTCCGGTATTCTATCCTGGATATCTGGATGGTCCACCAATACAAAGATCACTTCTTCTGTTGCTGCTCGTAGCTTTTACGCAAGGATTCCTCTATTTCCTTGTACTTATCTTCAAGGGATTTTTGCTGTCTTTCATAGGTTTTGATCCTAATTTCGCTAAGCTCTTTCTGTTCCTCAAGCTCGTCGATAAGCTTCTTTTTTTCGAGTACCTTGTACATCACTACCCCAGTATTCTTGTAAATATCAGATCCATCAGGTATCTCGCTTAATTCTTTTAGTGTTTTCTCCAGTTCCTTGACCTTAATTTCGAGTTGATATTTCTGGCTGGCTGTCTGTTCCATCTGTAACTCGATCTGCTGAGCCTGCTTAATCTGATTCTGAAGATACGATCCCAAATTCGGTTCCATCTAATTCACTTCCTTTTCCAATTTGCTGAAAAGAACAACCTGCCTTGTTACAGAGGCCAAGGATGCCCTAGCTGCGACTATATCATTGGCCTCTATATAAATATGCAAATCTGAAACTGTCTCGTGCATTAAAATCTTTGATCTGGGCATGTTTTCTGCTAGATCAGGGGCTATCACCTTACTCAGTCCTTCAAAGGATTTCAACGGAAATTCAATTTCAATATTGATTTGATTCAATCATTTCTCATGACAAATTGAGATAAATTTTTATCTGATCTCATTTTTCAGACAAAATTTAAGTTATGCTGAGAATACAGTGAGAGGGTCCGTGGCCTAGTTTGGATAAGGCACCGTCCTTCTAAGTCGGTGATCGTGGGTCCGAATCCCACCGGGCCCGTTTAAGTGGAGGGGGATATATATTTTTAAGCAGCACGAGAAATACGAAAGGGCCAAAATAATTTTATATAACTCACAGTTAAACTCATGTTGCATGCTCTCGACATAGAAATTATTAGAAACTTGCAATGGCCCAACGATAATATTATCTCCGACAGGGAAAATATAACTAGATACAAGCGCCCATCTTCATTCTGGATAAGTACTCAACTCGTGGAAAAATCAAGAAAGGGAATGATCAGAGGTATTGATAAATTAACAAGGGGTCAGGTAATAAAAAGATGGGACATTGTGTCTCAGGCAATGAGACTTAGGACGGTAATTGATCCAAATATAGTGGGGATGCAAAGGTCATCAGCAATCTTCAAGGGGTCACTTCCCGATATCGATCCTTTATCAATTATTGATAGCTTCCCTGACAACATAGACACTTTTCACGAGGGTCTTGTACTGAATCCTGGTGGAATCCTTGAATCCGGGGTAAGTATAGACATTTTTCATAAAGACGAAAAGGAACTTTCCAGCATTATTTCTGACTTAACTGCTATAAACCCCACATTCAAATTGCAATCAGTGTCTAAATATTCAGGTATTTTTAACTCAGACAAAGGTGATTATAAGAGACTCAAAAGCTATGATGGATCGCTGAGAAAAGGTATCGTATCTGTAATGACCGAACTGATCAAGAATCCTGTGGTAAAGATCAACGAAATGTCATCTATCATTAATCTCTCAAGATTGTCAATAAAAAAGATTTATGCGGACATTATCTCCAGTGGGGCAATAATATTTGAACCAACAATGACGGGAAAATGGATCGGTGAAGGAATATCTGCAATTGTGTTTTTCTCTGTTCCCGAGAAAGAAAAGAGGTCACTTGATTCATTCCTTGTCAACGAGAGTATCGTAGGGGAGAGGTTTCTCTTAAAGCGCATTTATCTTAAGAATTCTCTTGGTTATCTTTGCTGGGTTAATGATTTCTATGACGCAGTTCAGTTTCAGGAAGCAATATTGGAAAAATGCGGCAGGTTTAGGCCAACTATTATCTTGTTCTCCAAATCTACCACAAACATGAAGGCTTCCATAAACCTGCTTGAGAATAATTCGAACTCTATCAGCATAATTGAAGATAGTGAACAGGATCAATCGAGTGGATGATCATGTCTTCACGGGATCGAAGCTGCATTCTTATTAGGGAAATGATCAGAATCGAACTTTTTATACATTGATAAATAAAGATTAATTACCGTACGACATCCCTTCTACTAATTGAGTATGAATAATCAGGGACCCCTTGATCTGAATATATTCCATGAACTTGGACTTACAAGAAAGAAGTGTCCATCATGTGGAAATTATTTCTGGACATCAGACCTACAAAGGGAAAAATGTGGGGATCCACCCTGTGGCACATATATGTTCATTGGGAAATCTCCTACAAGTGTACACCTCAATGTGAAAGAAATGAGGGACCTCTTCATAAGTTTCTTCAAAAAGGATCACCACTTCGTAGAACCTTATCCTGTTGTTCCAAGGTGGAGAGAAGATGTACTTCTCGTTAATGCTTCTATATATGATTTCCAGCCTCACGTAACATCTGGCATCGTGAAGCCCCCAGGAAATCCTCTTGTCATGTCACAGCCATGCATCCGAATGAATGATGTGGACAAAGTAGGGGTAACCGGAAGGCATCTCACAAGTTTCGAAATGCTCTGTCACGATTCTTTCAACTATGAAAATCAGCAGGTTTACTGGAACAATGAGACCGTTTCGCTTTGTAACAGGTTTTTGAGAGAGAAACTGGGTGTAATGCAAAATGA
>JBBYJL010000027.1:0-16348 GCA_043196285.1 Thermoplasmataceae archaeon
TTCTGTCTGCTTTCTCTGTTTAACAAATCCCTTTGATGTGAGGCAGTAATGGGATCATTTCCCGATTCCTCCTTCGGCACTGCATCCAGTTTAAATATTTGTTCAACACAGCCCTGTCTGCTTCCTGATCAATTACAGTTTCATTCCTTATCAGTTATAACCAAGATGACTCCAAATGATTGCAAGGGCGTGCTATGGAGCTTTCTCTAAATCCTCAAGCTTGGAGGATAGCTTGTTTGGGCATGTTTTGACCTCACAGGCATTGCAGACAACATCTTCTGAATTCAGATCCGGTGTGATTATCTTCACCTTGTCGACAAACGGTATTGAGGTCAGCTGATCTAGAATGGCCTTAGAAACCGGCCTCTGGAATATCAGCCTTATTCCATATTCCTTTTTATTGACATTGCATCCATCCACTTCAACAAGATTGCACGCATGATTGCCAAGGATATCGAATGTTCTGTTTAGAAGAGACCCAAAGCAGCCGATCCTAGGTGTCATGAGTAATATCTGGTTTCCTAACTTTTGTGAAACGAAAATGCGATCGATCCTGGGCCTTATCGAACTCATGACCTCTTTGACCACAGTGGTTTCTTCTATTGCCTTTATTGTCTCGTATACAGTTCTCCTGTTGACATTAAACGCCTTCGCGATCTCGCTTACGGGAATTTCAAGATCTTCAACATAAAACCTGCCAGTTCTAACAGATATCCCACGCTTGTAGAGACCTTCTACTATTTTGAGCCTGGTTGGATAGTCCTTGAAATATTCCTCCAGTATGAGGATCATTATGCCACTCTTAATTTAATTCGATATATATAGTGTATTATTATGTTCTTCGCTTTATTAAAAGCCCATTAACTTTGTCCTGAGTTTCTGGGCTTCCGGATTCTGAGGATCTGATTCCACAATTCTTCTGCCTGTGAATGCGTCCTTGAGCCCTTTTATTTCAATGCTTTCGAGCAATCCATTGCGGAAGAAGTGATATATTACTGCCCCGCTGTCTGGAGTTATGGAGTCAAGGTAGATACTGTTGTTCTCAATGGGCTTCTCGATGAAGCTGTCACCAAATCGCATGAGGTTAACGGATATCAGTTGGTCTCCAGCGTTGATTCCGGAATTGAAGGCAGGATATCCTTCCAGAACTCCGCCGACGATATATCTGTCGCCGTCCTTCCTGACTACGATTCCAGAAGTCCTCCTTACTGCCTTTTTCTCAACAGGCATTCGGACAAGCCCTATTTTTGAGAGCTCCTCATCCTCGTTTGGCTTCTCATGCCCCTTTACGAAATTTCTGAAGAAGTCTGTGAAGTCTGATCCCGTTATTTCCTTCAGGCCGGCATTGATGTCCTTTTCTGTGAATCCCTTCCCATCCTTCCTGTACTTTTCCAGAAGGATCCTAAACAAATCGTCGAGCGATTTCGTTCCCCTTGTGAGTTCTACCACACGTATGTCGAGGATAAGGCCTATATACTGCCCTTTCAAATAGTAGGACGTATAACTGTTAATACCGTCGGGAGAAGGCTTGTAGTACTTGATCCATGAGTCAAATGACGATTCTGTCAGTGAGGTCCTCCAGGTTCCTGGAAGAAGATCGAGGATGTTGGATACCTCGGAAAGCATGCCGTAATACTGATCATTTGTAATTAGGCCTGCTCTGAGCAGGTTCAATTTCGCATAATAATCAGTGATCCCTTCGCTGAACCATAGCCAGCTGGTGTAGTTTTCCTCCTTGTAATTGAAGGGCCCAAGTTCTGCAGGCCTTACTCTCTTTACATTCCAGAGATGGAAGAACTCATGGGAGGCTATAACCAGAAGACTTCGGTAAGCTTTTTCATCAGTGAATACATTTGCAGGAACAACAATTGAGCAGGAGCTCAGATGTTCCAGGGCGCCACTGCTTTCCGGCTCAGCATAGGTGTGTATTATGAACTGATATTTCCTGTATGGAACTGCCCCCATCATCCTTGCAAAGCCTTCAACTATTTTTGAAAAGTCCCCTGCCACCTTGTTTTCATCTACGTTTCCAGGTCCATCAATTACTATTTCATGATCCTTTCCGGCAGCCTTGAACTCTATGATCCGGTGGTTTCCAATTTCAATCGGAGTATCTGCAAGGAGATCGTAATTTATAGCTCTGAACCTGTTCTCTGCTATCTTTTCCAGGTTGGTGAATATTCTCCATGATCCATAGGGTTTGATCGCGACCTCGAGTGTCTGGTCCTTGTATCCGTCTATGTACATGAAAACGCTTGTTCCGTTGATTGAAGCATGGGAACTGTCAAGATGACTGACTCTTGGAGGGTTTTCAGGAGCATATATATCATAGCATACGCTAATTTTATGCTGACCTGAGGTGTTGATCTTCCAGGAAGATTTATCTTTCTTGTAAAATTCCAGCGAAGATCTGTTCTCACCTGTCACCGTAAATCGTCTAACATGCCTGGCGAAATCCCTTATCAGATAAGATCCGGGCGTCCATGCAGGCATAACCAGAGTGAGTGATTCCTCATTGAATTCCTCAAGATCTATCGTGATTTGAAAAATCTGGGTCCACGGAAGTGGCATCTCAACGGTGTAACTTATTTTCATCTTGGATCCGTAACGCTCATACTGATTTATTTTTATTCAGTATTTCTTCTTCCCCATCGATGAAGGCGACTTGAAATGCTTCATTTTCTTCCTTTTCCTTTGGCTGGATAATGGTGTCCCTGTTTCCTGTTTTTTTATGTATTTTATTCTTGACAAGACTTATGGCAAGTCCAAACAGAAATATGGCAAGAACCCTGACACTTGACCCTGATTTCCTAATTTCAGGTGAGGGGGACAACCCGCAATCAATTGACGGCAACCCTTCCACCTCTAACCTCGCTATATTGTTTAGGAATATAAGCGCATGCTGGATCTGATCCAAAGGGATTTCCTGTTTTGTTGAAGGACCTGGCCCTTGAACCTCCACAGATGCTGTTGTATTCGCAGATCCCACACTTTCCGTCGTAGCTGGAAGGATCCCTTATCCTTTTCAGCACATCACTGCCTGTATAGATTTCCTTAAGAGTCGTTTTCCTGACGTTTCCAAGGGTCATATGCAGGAAACCACTGGGATAAACGTCACCATTATGCGCCACGAATATGGTCCCTTTGCCATCGGATGTGCTGGCTATGGGTGAGGAGGGTGATCCATTTGGTGGCCCGAGAAGATCGATTGTCGTCTCAACAAGATTTCTGTAAAGTGCCCCGCCTTCTATGGTTCCATTTTTGTTATACTCAGACACTATCCTTCTGTACATTGGAGATTCAACCGTACGAACCCGTATTCCGTATGATGTCGAAAACAGAAGCCATTTATTGACATTTTCGTATTCGTCTGGAGTGAGATCAAGAAGTTCGGATCCCCTTCCTGTCGTTATTAGAAAGAAGACCTCCCAGATACCTATGCCTTTTTCAATAAGGGTCTTAAGGATCGCAGGCAGGTCCTGCATGTTCTCCCTCATAACAGTTGTGTTGATCTGAAGAGGAATACCAGCGCTATTCAGATCGCCCATAAGTTTTAATGTCCTTTCATAAACACCCTTTACTCCGCGAATCCCGTCATGGATATCATTTCTGGATCCGTCAAGACTCAGCGACATAGATGCTACCCTGCTCTCCTTCATGAATCTGATCATCTCTTCGTTTAGCCTTTCCGTAGCAGAAGGACTAAGCGAAAATTTCAGGTTAAGACGGTTGAATTCTCCTATTATCTCCTTCAAACCGCGCTTCTTCATCACATCACCGCCGCTCAGGATCGTTACCGGTTTCATTCCTTCGAAGCTCGATATTGACCTCACAAACCTGATCGATTCCTCAACGTTCATTTCATCAGGCAGCGGATTCATTATGGCGGAAGCTCTACAGTGCCGGCATGCAAGATCACATGCCTTGGTTGTTTCCCAGAAAATCAAGATCGGGGATTTATTGTAGTTGAGCCTGGCAGTGCCGGAGATCATTTTTTTTCAATTCCATCTAATATAATAATAGATATCCTAAGATATTAGGTTTGAACTGGTTAATTCCCAGTATTGATATGATGAAAGCATTCCTGCATCTCTCAAATTCTAGCTAAAAAATTTATCACATAGGGAAATCTGCAAACGAGGATTCTAACGAAATCTGAATTCGAGGACATAACGATTCAGCAGACTATGGAAAAGCTAGGCTGCGATGCAAGTGGGCTTACTGGTGATGAGGCAAATGCCAGACTGCAGAAATACGGTTATAACGAGGTCAATCCCAAAAAGGAGTCTCTTCTCAGTAAGATAGCGATGAAATTCTGGGGACCCATACCCTGGATGCTTGAACTCGCTGCAATTGCCACCTTTTACTTTGGCAATTACAGGGATATGTACATTATCCTCTTTCTTCTGTTATTCAACTCCGTGATAAGCCTTGCACAGGAATCGAGAGCCCAGAATGCGGTTTCACTCCTTAAAAGCAAGCTCAGTGTGCAGGCAAGAGTCCTGAGGGACGGTAAGTGGCAGATCGTGAAAGCTTCCCTGCTGGTTCCTGGGGATGTGATACATCTGAGAGGCGGAGACGTTGTCCCTGCGGATCTCAAGCAGATGAATGGAGAAATCGATGTTGACCAGTCATCGCTGACAGGAGAATCACTTCCTGTGACAAAATCCGACGGGCATATGGTCTTCTCCGGGACAACGGTAAGGAGGGGCGAATCGACATGCCTCGTTGTTTCCACCGGGGCATCGACGCTTTTTGGGAAAACCACTGAACTTGTTGCATCGGCGAAATCAGAATCCCACATTGAAAAGTTGATCCTTGGAATAGTCAGATACCTGGTTGCGATTGATGGTGCCCTCGTGATAATCCTATTCCTCTACGCTCTCTATACGGGTTATCCTCTCTCGCAGGTGGTTCCGTTCTCCCTGGTTGTCCTGATCACCTCAATACCGGTTGCTCTTCCTGCAACCTTCACAATTGCGATGGCAATAGGTGCAGAGGAGATGTCCAGGAAAGGTGCACTCGTCACCAGACTCACTGCGATAGAAGATGCCTCTTCGCTTGACATACTCTGCCTGGACAAGACTGGCACAATAACCGAGAATAGAATCTCAGCAGAAAAACCGATAGTTTACGGACTCGATGCCAGTACAGTCCTTGAATATGCTGCACTCGCCTCTGATGAGTCCAGTCAGGATCCGATTGACAACGCGGTCATCGAATTTGCAAAGACGAACGGTATCATTGTGGACAAGAACCGGAGGTTGAACTTCGTACCCTTTGATTCGCATACCAAAATGACCCAGGCATTGATCACTGACGGATCAACTCAGATCAAGGTATCAAAGGGATCGCCTCCAGTGATGATGATGTCGTTTGCGTATCCAGAGAGGATGAAAGCTGACATTGAGAATCTATCAAAGAGCGGATACAGGATCATAGCTGTGGGTGTGGAGAAAGAGAAGAGGAAGATTGTGGGGATATTGCCTCTTCATGATCCTCCCAGATCTGATTCCAGCAGTCTGATGAAGGAGCTGAAGAATCTTTATGTTATACCGAAGATGATCACGGGAGACAGCAGCGAGATTGCTTCAGAGGTGGCCTCCGAGGTTGGGATAGGATCAAAGGCATGCGTTCTCGGCGAAATGAAGAATTCATTCGGATCTCTTGCAGAATGTGATATCTTTTCGCAGGTTTATCCCGAAGACAAATACTACATAGTCAGGGAACTGCAGAAATCTGGCCATGTGGTGGGAATGACCGGAGACGGCGTGAATGACGCTGCTGCGCTCAAACAGGCAGAGGTTGGAATTGCAGTGAGCAATGCAACGGACATCGCAAAGGCATCTGCAAGCATAGTACTCACACACGAGGGGCTTTCTGACATAGTGGAGTCCGTAAAGACTGGGCGCAGGATTTACCAGAGAATGCTTACATACATACTCAACAAGATTGTGAAAACGATACAGGTAGTATTCTTCCTCACAATATCATTCTTCATCTTTAGATTTTTTGCAACTACACCGTTTGATATCATCCTGCTAATATTCGCCAACGATTTCGTCACGATGTCCATAGCAACGGACAATGCAAGATTCTCGTCCAGACCTGAGAAATGGCGTACCAGACCTATCATTATTACAGCAGCGATCATAGGGGCAGCGCTTGTGATCGAGGGGATATTCGCCCTATACATTGCCCTGTTTTACGGCTTAGACAGGCTTGCTGTATACACATTCATATTCGATATCCTCGTCTTCTCAGGACAGTTCACTGTATACATGGTGAGGGAGAGGGATCACTTCTGGACTTCGAGGCCTGGAAAATGGCTGCTCACATCCTCATTCTTCGACATTCTTATTGTCTCCCTGATCTCATGGAGAGGCATTCTTGTTTCGCCAATACCTGCCTCTTTCGTTCTTCTTGCCCTGATCATAACCTTTGCCTGGATGGCTGCCCTTGACCAGGTGAAGAATGTCGTATTCAGGAAATATCATCTGTAGTGTGACCTCTTTATATCCCAAAAAAATTAGTGGAATCATTTTTATCTCTGGCAGACATTAATAGATAATATGAGAATTGTTGTTGCTTTTGACGGTACAAATTCGTCGCTAGGAGCTCTTGAATTTGCTTTCGCCCTGAAGAAATCGGTTGAAAAATATGATATTATTTTTGCTTTTCCATCGTTTTCGACTCCACCCCCAACCTTTGACGGATACCTGGTTCCTCCCACCGAGGTAGACCTCGCGGAGATGAATAAATACGCCGAGAAGGTCATGAACATAGCAAAATTGAGGGCCAGAGACGAGGGCATAGAGGCAGAGTTCGAGGAACTTGACGTTCCTCAGAAGAATGTTGCCGAGATGATACTCAGCGCAGCCCAGAATTTCAAAGCAGATCTTATTGTTATGGGCAAAAGGAGACTTACTTCTATGGAGAAGCTAATCCTCGGATCTGTGAGTTCGGAGGTTGTTAAGAAGAGCAGTATACCTGTTCTCATCGTCCCTCCACAGCCAAGCAAGAAATGATGCTGGATCCTCTTATCTGGAATGTTTCCGCGAAGCAGATGCGCGAAAGATTATATTCGCCCTGAAATTTAGTTGCTGAATGGTCACTCCTGAACTTTCATACAAATCCGGTCTTCTCATACTTTCAGGCGCAAAGGAGACCAACAGCAGCTATTTCTCTTCAGACAGCAGGACAGGGAGCCTTGTTGCGCCCGCATACATGTATTCAAGGATCGTTGTTTCACTGAAGGACTTCAAAGACAATGTGTTTCCATCACAGGAACCTCTCAATATCAGCCATAAGGAGATCCTCAGACCTTACCAGAGAGAGGCGATCAGGCGCTGGACAGAGAACCAGTACAATGGCATAATTGTCCTGCCAACTGCTGCCGGAAAGACGCACATAGGTATTGATGCTATTTCCAGACTCTCGACTTCCACCCTTGTGATTGCACCCACCATCGAGCTCATAATGCAATGGCGCAGAATACTTTCGAAGGCATTCGGCATTGAGATAGGCCAGATTGGTGGAGGCGAAAAGAATATTCAGCCCATCACAGTCTGTACCTATGACTCCGCATACCTGATGGCCGAGTCCCTTGGAAACAGGTTTCGCTTCCTTCTGGTTGACGAGGTTCACCATCTTGCGTCTGAACAGTACATCCAGATAGCAAAGATTTTCGCATCGCCATACAGGATGGGGCTAACCGCTACGCTTGAAAGGGTAGACAAACTTCATGAGAATCTCTCGGAAGTTATGGGCGGCAAGGTGATGGAGATGGGATACGAGGAGCTCTCTGATTATCTGGCAAATTACAGTATAGTAAGGATACCCGTGGATTTGACTCCCGAAGAAGAGGTAGAATACGATGAGAGCCGGTCACTTTTCCTGAACTATCTCAGGAAACACAGAATGGCAATGCGGGGGCCATGGGATTTTGAGAGATTCATACTCAGTTCGTGGAATCCGGAGGGGAGGGAGGCTCTCCTGGCCTGGAGGAGATCCAGGGAGATAGCATTCAGCGCACGTGCAAAGATCGACTATGTCAGGTATGTTCTGTCAAGGCATTCTGGTGAAAAAACTCTCATATTTTCGGAGGATACTGAGACTGCATACATGATCTCGCGTGAGTTCCTCATTCCTGCCATTACTTATCTAACTCCTGCTCGGGAAAGGAAGAGATACCTTGACCTTTTCAGGAGCGGAGAGATTCTTGCACTGGCCGCTTCAAGAGTCCTTGACGAGGGTGTTGACGTTCCCGATGCTTCAGTCGCGATTGTGCTTAGCGGTTCAGGAAGCGCCAGACAGTTCAGGCAGAGACTTGGCAGGATACTTCGCCCCGCGTCCGGCAAGAAGAGCATGCTTTACGAGATCCTTGCTGCTGGCACCTCTGAATATGGAACTTCTAGGAGGAGAAGACATGGCGTTCCCGTCGGAACTAATAGCGATAAAGAAGTCCAAGGGTAGTCTCTATCCGATCTTCCTGAATGCTGAAACTAGCAACTATGCAGATTCCCTGCTCTCAGCTTTTCACTCATACATGGGAAAGAAGCGTGGCGACATAGAGAAACTGCTCCAGAAAATGGAACTGGGATTCCAGAACCACAAGGTATTCAGGTCTATCTCGCTTATCCTTCTCAGGAAATCTGTTTTTAAGCCACCATCAGGACTTCGCGCGGAGGATGTCAGGGCGAAACTGTTCACTATAGCACATCAGCCAGTATACATACCAGAGGATCGGGTGAAGATCATAAGCAGAGTTGCTGAAACCTTTGGGGTCGAATGCGCAGAGTTAGAAAATGGCATCTATGCGGACAAGGAGACAGAACAGGTACTCTCATGGGTTCCTGATCTTACACCGGATGATCTTTGCCTCATTTATAATCAAGAACTTGTTGAAAGCATACTCCTGAAGGCAGTGTCCATGAAGATATGGGATGTTGATTCCTGGATATCCCTGGTAAGGGAGATCAAGAGAAATTATCTCATGTATGAGGCCTTTGGCAGCGGAGGAAAGGTCGATTACCTAAGGGTAGATGGCCCACTTTCCCAGATGGGCGAGATTGAAAGATACGGGTCGAGATTCTCATCTCTTTTCCACAGCCTTACTTCCTTTGGCAGATGGAAGATTGAGGCAGAGATATCACTGAAGGACAGGCTCAAATCAAAGGAACACCTTAAGCTTTCCCTGGATGATTCCTCCTCGGCGTATTTTCCTCAGCATATTCCGCAGAAGATTGCATCCCATAAGGAGCCATGGATAATCTCGTTGAACCCCAATCCGGTAATGGTGGAAAAGAGAATATTTTTCCCTGATATTGAAACGGATATCGCAGGAAAGCATATTTTTGTGGATATCTCAGCACCATCTTATCTGGAAAGCAACAGGGAACGTGACCAGATGATAAGGAAAGCTGGAATACTCTGGGAAACGGTCTACACTTCTGAAACAAGGAATCATAAGATCAGGGATGCCCTGGTATTTGATGGCGAGATAAACTACAGCAGGCTGTTTGATTACCTGAAGAACAGATATAGTCCTGAAAGTACTGCGGAAGCACTCAGAATCCAAAGAACTGAAAAACTCGAAGAGGAGATGGATCCGGAACAGATTGAGGAGATCGCCAAGAAAGTCCAGAATCTTTACCCTGATGCGGACAGGATCGTCGAGTACATTGAATCAAAGGGTTTCGTTGCTCAGCGGGTACTCAGAACAATTGGCTACAAATTGAAATGGGACGGCCTGACGCTCGTGATCTACAAATGATCAGAGAATGGTCTCTGTTACCGCCTTTTCGCTTTCGATCTTGCTCTTTCCTGTCCAGTCTTCAATGATCAGTGTGATCCCAACCCTTGAATCAATTGCAAGATCCAGAGTCTGTCGTATATTCTTGAATTCCTGGCTCTCAGCATCGAACATCAGGTCGAGCTTCTCGCTTATTGTCATTAGTATGCCTTCAACCGTCGTCAGTTCGCCTGAGGATTCTTCACCAGGAGCTATCTCCGCCTTTATCTCCGGGATTGCCAGCACCGCCTTTGGTGAGCGATAAACCAGCACATTCATGTCATGGGGCTCAGAGATCTTCATTGTGATCCTCTTTGGATTTTCTCTGTCCTCATAGAAGATGCTATTATGCTTGTAAAGGCACTTGTGGCACACGTATGTCTGTATGGTTATCCTGCCTTCTATGGGAATCTCTGTGCTGTACGTAATTGAATACAGGTTGCTTGAACAGGCCGGGCATTTCAGCGTTGTTTCAATCTCCGGAGGGACCTCCAGATAATCATCTACTTCATCTTCCATATACGCTCAACCACTGCCTAAGTGAATTCGACACGAAATATTTTGCCTTTTTTAGATCCTTCACATTCCGTGAGGATGTGAGAAACATCACGATCTTGAGATCCCTTAAAATCTGCTGGATCTGTTTTTCCAGTACATCTGCCCCACTATCAGCCCCGTTCAGAAGGGTTCTGGCAAATCCTCCTGCGTTTGCACCCATCACTATAGCCTTTGCGAGGTCAAGCCCATTGCGAAGGCCACCGCTTCCTATGATAGGCAGCCCCACCTGACAGTATCTGATCGATGCAGGCGAGGGTATTCCCCAGTTCCAGAATGTCTTTCCACTGCTCATCTTGGATTCGTCTTTCACTTTCTCAGCCCTGAAGAACTCAATTGCTGCAAAGGACGTACCACCCATGCCACCTACGTCTATGGCCTTCACACCTGCATCTTTGAGAAGAAGTGCAGCCTCCCTGGAGAACCCATTGCCAGTCTCCTTTGCTATTACAGGATAACTTTGTGCAACCTCGGTAAGTGCCTTAAGTATGCCCTTTGAGTTCTTATCCCCCTCAGGCTGTACCATTTCCTGGAGAAAGTTGAAGTGGACGATGAGATGCGAAGCACCTATAAGATTGAACACGTAGTCAATCTGTTTCATGGTGAATGCTGCCTTTTCCTGCTTGATCAGCTGAGGTGCACCGATGTTTGCAATCTTCATTGGGATATCAAATCTGTTTATAACAGAGAATGTGCCTGCAAGTTCCACTTTCTCAACCGCTGCCCTCATGCTTCCGACACCCATTCCTATCTGGAACTTTTCTGCTACTGAAGCCAAGTTCTCATTGATCCTTTCTGCGAGCTGGGTTCCGCCTGTCATGGAAGAGATTATCATCGGCATCTTCAGTTTTTTTCCAAGAAGTGTAATCGCCGTATCGATGCTGTCAAAGTCCAGCTCAGGAACCGCCTGATGTAAGAGGACCACATCGTCCCAGTAATTATGATCTGAAGTTACTTGCTGGTTTTCTGCTATTCTTATGTGCTCCTCCTTCCTGTTCTCAATCATTTTATCACTGTCCCTATGAATGTATCCATGTTTCTATCCAGCAACCTTTCTGGATAATTTCCGTTGACGAGATAGACAGCAGGAACATGTCTCTTAATCTTTCTCATGATATCATATTTCCCCTTCATCCCACCAGTCACATCGTTTTCGATACTTGAAAAGTTTGGGCTATATTCGATGGTCTTCAGCAGCCTGGCTTCAGGGTTTATTTTCGGATCAACGTCGTAGATACCGTCAACATCTGTAAAGAATACTGCGATGTTAGGCTTATATCTGACCGACAGGTCGTAGACAATCCTGTCACCGGAGTATATCCCGATCATACTTGAACTGCTGAAATATACATCTCCGAAAAGCACTGGAACCAAGCCTGATCTGAACATTTGATCGACTGAATCGTAAAATTTCCTCCTTCCAACAAAAACGGATGATGGTTCCACAGAAACCGCATCAATACCATTGCTTATGAAGAGATCAACGACTCTTGAATTAAGATCGACCATGTCCCTATGTATCACGGAGTAGCCAACCCTCCTGGCTGCGGAGAGTTTGCCTGGAATGCCGAACTCTTTAGCCTTCAGGTGACCGAATGATCCTCCGCCGTGAACAATCATTTTCTTACCAGGAAGCTTGGTTATGACCTTCACTATACTTTCTGTAGCCTTCTGTCTGAATGAAAGATATTTTGCTTTGTCCGTAATGACACTTCCGCCAAGTTTCAGTATGATCATTTTGTGACTAACCAATCTTCTTGATATTTTAAAATGTTGTTATAGCCCAGGAACCCTGAATCCCCATAGAATGATTAAACCAAGCCCAAATATTGCCCCTATGATCAGTACTATTATAAAGTAAAACACTACGGCAAGGATGGCCATAAAAAAAGCACGTATTAGCGAGATCTCATAAATAAACGAAATCACGAATATAGATGCTATTATCCCAATAACTGTTCCTATAATCGGGATAAGAGAAAAAAAGAATAATGCAATTACTACAAACAGTGATGCGGCCATGGCTCTTGACATGTTTGACTTATCAGTCATGACCTTACCGGAGTAGTAGAAAGGTATTGAAATGAAAACCCAAGAAATAAATAAAGAGAGCAGAATTACAAGACCATATTCAAGATGGAGGTTCGCCAGCATTTTTATTTTCCTTTTGCAAAGTTAGACTTATCCTAATCTTTAATCTTTCTGCTTGTTGGTATTCAGAACACTAAGAATAAAAATTTATTACGGTTCTACCAATGCGCTAGGGAGGGGCCGGTAGATCAGCGGTAGATCGCCTGCTTTGCAAGCAGGAGGTCTCGGGTTCAAATCCCGACCGGTCCATTACTGTTACTGCAATTGGCTAAATCCTCAGAGCAAAACCTCGCAACGGGACTACCTAAGATATGTGCTTTTTTTACTAGGACTCTCACCAAGCATTCAAAGAATCTATTGCGGATGTTAAATTTTTGCTTTCTCCCTATGGCGACAATAAAGCGTTAGGTCATTTTCAAACAGTCTTTGACGGAAAGCGTATCAGGAATGTGGTCTTCTGTACCCCACAATGCTGTCATGCAGAATTCTTTTTGCAAAAACATGTTCTTTACTAGGCCTATAATAAATATTTATACGCAGATCTAACAACAAATTATCCCCATAATGTCAAGCCGAGAGAATGAAAAGGAAACCTACATCCCAACCGATTTTTGACATGAAACAATTGAATATTTGCGTATTTCCTGCTTTTATACCTGTAACTGTTAAGAAAATGGCAGGATTAGTATAATACTAATATAGTTAGTACGCATAGAATCTTTTTAATACTATGTGTAAATCTCCCACCATCGTGGATGTACCATAGGAAAGATAACAATGCTCTCAGGGGAAAATGAAACTATTAGTGAAGAAATAGGAAATCAAAGGCTTCGCGGAGAGGTAGGGACTTGGGGGGCAATAGCAGAAGAGATTTCTGCCATGGCTCCGGCCTGTGATACTGTAGCTTTTTTGACATCGGCTGCCATGTTTGCCTTTGTTTTAACACCCCTTGCATTCTTAATAGCAACACTAACCATGTACCTTGAAGTTAACACTCTCTACCATCTTTCGAAGCATCATGCAAGTGCAGGCGGTTACTACGGATATATTTCCACAGCACTTGGTTCGAGAACTGCGATCATGTCTGGTTTTCTTTACGTTATGTACCAGGGGGTAAGCACCGCTGCAATACCTGTTTATGTGGCAGGTGTTCTTCTTCCAGGAATTGTAGTATACTTTTTTCACATTGTCCTGCCGGTTTGGGTATGGATACCATTTATCGCTGTTTTCATTGTTGCACCTATAATTCTCGCAATGGTTGGAATTAGACCACAGATGAAATATGTAAGGTATGCAGCTATCTATGAAATAGGATTTCTCGCAATACTTGGCCTGATCATAATACTAAGAGCCCCAGATAATACACTTCAGGTGTTCAACCCGTTTGCGTGGCCAAGCTACAGTAAATATTTCACGCCAATTGGCGGACCATTTGCCGGTCTTGGCCTCGGCATGATATTCGGGCTTACAAGTTTCATAGGGTATGGTGGATCAGCACCGCTTGGGGAGGAAGTCCATACTCACAAGGCTATAACGAGGTCACTGGTAATCGGCCTGCTAATTGTCGGTGTGGTCCTGACTGAAGTTTCTTATGCCCTTACGGTTGGATGGGGTGTGAACAGGATGCAGTCTTTTGCACTCTCGGCTATTCCAGGTGTAATCGTAGCCACGCTTTTCACGGGAATTGCAGGAGGGCTGCTATTATCTCTTACAGCGTTTAATTCAGCCTTCTCAGATGGAGTGGCCATGCAGGCGAATGCTGGGCGCGTATACTTTGCTATGGCACGCGACAGGGTGATTCCCAGAATTTTTGCCAAGATCAGTAAACGGTTTGGAACGCCTTATATAGCCCTTGCATTCATAGCCATAATTTCCATCATAATGAGCCTGATTGTTCCCTTCGTCGTGGAAATTGCGCTTGGATTTGGCCCCCTCTACCTCATTAATGGGAAAAACATACAGAACATTACGCTGATTCTTGAGGACTCCTTCGCCCTCCTGACAACCATGGCACTTGTTGGGCTTATATCTGTTCACATCCTACTCAATACAAGCGTAATTACGCTTTTCAGGAGGCTTAAAGAGCGGCACTTTGGCATTCATAAACTTACACATCCAATAATCCACTACGTTCTTCCAATAGTAGCTACCCTCATATTTGTTTTTGTGCTTTATGAGAGTATAGTACCTCCTGCATTCCCGATAACACAGGCTGTAGCTGCCATCGCAATCTTCATCATATTGATAGGTATATATATTACCTGGCTTGCAAGGAAACACCCTGATTACATTTTAAATGCCGGCAGAACGGTGAACCTGATAGCGGAGGAGGAACTGGTTTATAATGGATCAAGCGGTAAGAAGTGATCCAACCATCCTCAGGTTGGATCACGTTAGTGGGGGTTATGTCCTTGACAATAAATTCTTCGAGAAGGCACATGAAATCAGCATGGAGATTTGTAGAGGGGGCGTATATGGCCTCCTTGGGCCCACTAGTAGTGGAAAGACTACTGTTCTTAAGTTAATAACACAAAAGGCTTCTCTGTCATCTGGCCGAATAGAGTATTCAGGACGCACATCTGAATACCTGGGGAAAAGTAGAAGGAGAATCGTCTACATTCCGCAGGATTCGCCAGACTCACTTGATGAATTTCACACCTTAGAAGAACAGATTGCCAAAGTTCTGCAAACCTGGAATATTGAATATAACAGGGAATCTATAGAAGAAATTGCACTTTCACTCGGCATAGGGAAAGATCTTCTTCATTCAAAACCTTACGCCATCAGTCAGGGACAGAGGCACATGATCTCGCTCATTATGGCTCTTTCAGTGAAACCGGATCTTATGATCATGGATGAGCCATTTACTGCATTAGACGTTATCCAGAAAGCAGCCCTTTCAGAAACAATAATGAGTATGGCGAAACAGTACGGTATTGCGTTCCTGGTCTCTGGTACTGATCCTGGGATTATAACATATGTATCAGACTTCATTTACGTAATTTATTGTGGGCAGATCGTTGAGTACGGGCCAAAGATAGATATGATATCAGCGCCAAAACATCCCCTCTCCGCAATGCTTCTGAAATATATACCATCCTACAGAAACAGGGGAATAGAATTCAATGAATTCGTACATAAATGTAATCGTGATAAATGCACTTTCATTGATCACTGCGCTTATTCCACAGATAAATGCAGGACGAAAATTAAAATGATCCGGCTTGGAGAGAACGGAGTGAGGTGCGTAAGATGGGAAAACCAGTAATTTCTGCTTCCCATCTGAACAAGACATTGAAACGCAGGCTTTCTGCGTTGAAGTGGACCTCAGAAACAGTCGTTTCGGATTTTTCAGCTGATTTCGAAGCAGGCATAATATACGGTATCGTCGGCCTCTCTGGCTCGGGAAAAACTACACTGGCAAATATCCTGGCAGGGTACACAGAACCGGATACTGGCAGGGTAATGTACTCCGGAGTTGACATATATGGGAATGGACGAAAAAAGATAAGAAAAAAGTTTGATACAATCAGAAACATCTTTCAAGATACATATAGGGCCCTCAACCCACTGAATACTGTATCCTGGTACATAGAGCGAGCAAAAAGTGGAAACAAAGATGGATTTGACCCGGAATTTGTTATGGAACGCCTGGGTATGTCTATGGACGAATACGGTAAAATTTCTGTTAACAGACTCTCCGGCGGCGAAAGGCAGAGGCTTGCGTTCGCTATTGTTGCGATCCAAAGGCCTCTGGGTATAATAATGGATGAGCCATTTTCCATGATAGATTCAGTAAATGCAATGAGCATACTGAGTTTCATCAGGGAATACATGCACAAATCATCAGTTATATACATAGACCATAATGTAGATCGTGTAATGTACCTCTCAGATTTTGTGATATTC
>JBBYJL010000028.1:0-15680 GCA_043196285.1 Thermoplasmataceae archaeon
AAGAACCTCCTCAACAGGAAGAAGGAATTGCTATTCCGCTTTGTGATCGATCCGGATGTGTAATCCACCAACAACAGAGCGGAGAGATCACTCAGACCATCTGTGATCTACAGGAATGTAACACGAGAAACAAGATCCGCAAAGGGATCTGAAGCATATGCAAAACTCTTCTCTATATTATACACAGCGAAGATTAGAAAGAAGAACTTCATACCATATACTCTGCGAAAGATCATATTCAAGAAGAGATATCATCCCGGATAGGATGCACACTCTACTGACCTGTTACGTAAATTCTGAGGATGTATGCACTGTTGAAGTGATACGTGAAATATTATGAATAATTTAAGGGCTTACTGGAGAATTTGTAACACTTTTACAATTGTTTAAATAATTCAATTACAATAACTATAGCTAGGAAGTGGTCTGATTAAAGGGCGAAGAATCTCTGATTAGTGTATCTCACGTATCTCCAAGGGGATCATCCCTCAGAGTTACCCTGCCGAAAGAGATTGCAAAGTCTCTTGGTATCGGCCCTAGAGACATTGTAGGGTTCTATTATCAGAATAAAAGAATAATCATCAGGAAGTTGAAATGATAATCCCTGCACAGATTACCCGGAAACCGATTTTATTTCCCTGGAAAGCCTGGACGGCAGGTCTGCTGCTGGTTTCATGATCTCGACAAGAGCTTCTGTGACAGTGTTCTTAAGATCTACCGGATGAATCTTGTTTTCTGAATAGATTTTTAACAGATCGTCAGAGGTTGCCAGATGCAGAACACCACCTTTCTCTATCGGTCTATCTATTGTTAGTCCAGAATCCATGCGGGGAAATATTATATACTTCGCAATATCTATGATGGGATTACCCTGAATAACACCTGGCGGACAAAAAGAACTGTTGATTTTCTTTCTTATCGTAGTTGGATTGTCAAACATGAATATAGCAGAATTAGGATCACTCTTTGACATCTTTATATCCTGCCCAGAGGTTTCGGTTTTTCCAGGATCCATCCTCCCTGAACCCTTAAGGCTTGAAATAAGCGGGGCATGAATCGCCACAACCTTTTTGGTACCCATCCTGTCTGAAAGATCCCTCGAAAGCATATGCGCATGTCGCTGATCCATGCCCCCCATCGCAAGATCAAAATCAAGGAAGGCGATATCTGTGACCTGCATGAGAGGATAGATATACTTGCTGAAATCCTTGTTGGCATCATCTTCAGATCTGCCCATTATGGGAAGAGCACGAACGATACGTTTGAGATTGGCATGCTTAGCTATCTTAAGAAGCGTTTGCCAGTATTCCGGCTTGTCTATCACCTCACTGGCCCAAAGAAATTTTACAGAAGCTGGAACCCCCATGCGTTTCAGAGTCTCTTCAAATATGATGCCTGCGCTTCTGATCCTTTCCATGTCCGATCCAAGTTTGTCATTTATGAAGGCATGCCAGTCCGCAAGTAAAACAGTCATGTCTATGCCAGCCTCGACCGCATCTCTTATTTTCAGGGGCCACATAATTCCCATGGCAATGTGTGGAAGACCTGATGGTTCAAAGCCTATATATCCAGATGGATTTTCATTTAGAAGTTTTTTTGCCTCCTCCTCCGTAACCACTTCTGAAGTATTTCTCGTAAGCAGTTCGTATTTATCCATTCAAACTTCGGAATATTGAGTGATTATTAAACTTTGATCACAGGATGCCTTGAAAGGACATGATATACACTTTCTTGGGTTATCATGATTCCTTGCAGGCTCGGTTGTGGTGCGCCTTATCAGGTCAGATTTGTAAAGGACTTTGCCCCTAAGGTCGGGAGTGTTCTTTACTCTGAAAGCTGTACTTTTGTACTTTAACACTCCGTAGGGAACGGAGAAACCGGGGTTTAAATCTTCCAGAATGAGAAAATATGCGCCCATCTGAAGCAGATGCCCCTCTCTTGGAGAAGGTGAATCAGAATGCTTGTATTCGTAAGGTATCAGCGATCTTCCTTTCCTGATGACCATGTCTGGCTTGCCTGTGAGCCTGTAGGTTCTTGATTTCAGTACAGCACCTTTGGAGTGAAGGTCACCGTAAACCATTGATCCGGAGGGGATAGAATCAAAACGCTTTCTTCTCAGCGCAAACCAGATAAGGAAGACAGCCCCCAACAGTGTAATCAGGAAATAGAATACAGGCATCATCAGATCAGCATCAGTACTACTATCATGAGAGCAGAAAAGACAAGAAGTATAATCCCGCCCTTAAGTGCAAATGAAGAGTTTCTTGTTCTTTTTCCAAGATTCTTGTGCATCTCGGTTCCAGCCGCAAGGCGGGTGTTTGTTCTGGAATCCCTTGGAAAACCCGCCTTTTCCATGTACCACTGTACAGGACAGTATTCATACTGTGAAATATCAGAAGCGCTCACATATGATTGAGCATCATCCCCTATTAATGCTGATTTAGTATATCTATCCATATTTCACCATATGGCACATCCTGTGTTATCATTATTCTCTTCCTTCGAGCAAGAAACATCAGATAAACGAACGCAGACGGGGTGGGTATATTTGTAACCATTAAAAGTTCCGAAAAGGCAAATCTAGGAACAGCAATGGAAAGTATGTCATTGTAAAGATTTTCCATATCCCTTTCTGGTTCATCAGGATTCAACTGGACAATGATATCCTCCAGATTCACCTGCTGAACAACAACCGAATTTTTCCTGATCGTCCTTACTTCTGATTTATAGTAATATGCTTTCCTGATTGCATCAAGCAACTCTACCATCAGTATTCTTCTCTTTTCTCTGTGTAAAACAGGTTCTCTAAGAACAAAACTTTCATTTGATTCTCCTGAAGATCTGAGTTCTATATCATCAAATACCGGTTCAAGACTGTCGGGATTAAACGTCACGCCGTCATTGATTTCGCCGGGTGCCTGTAATGAAATCTGATCTATGATTTTCTGAGATTTCTGGAAAAGAAGGTGCCATGCTTGCCACATTAAATAACCTGCCTGGCTGAAATCCTTGAATTCATCATCTATCATTGAGGAAAGAATCCTGGAAATTCCATTGATATCAACATACCAGGGATCAATAACACCATCTTCACACAGTTTCACTATGTTTCCAACTATCTTGGAAAAGATATCGCCCTCAGGTATGATATCAAACTCCCTGTCATTGACTATTCTTTTGAAAATTTCCGTATCCATGTCAAGTAACGCGCCCTGAACAGCTATGCTCTTCAGTATCTCATCAGTCTTTATTTTCATCACCTCCGCTTTCGCTGCCAGAATTATCTTTTTCATCGTCCGTATGTTCGTTATCCTTCTTTAGTTCGTGCTGTTCCTTGTCCGATCGCAATCCCTTCTGGAATACTTCACTGTTTTCGTCGTCAAAGCTGGTTACACCTATTATGGAATCAGCATATTTAAGGACCGAACTCTTCAGGGTAACTACAAGTATCTGGGAGGTGTAAGAATTTTCCCTGAACATCTTTCCAATTCGTTCTGCATTAGCCCCATCCAGATACATGTCGATTTCATCCAGATAATATATAGGAGATGGATTTATTCGCTGTACTGCCATTATAAAGGCCAGTGCAGTCAGGCTTTTTTCGCCTCCGCTAAGTGCCTCAATTTTACTGAAATTGGTCCCCTTAGGTCTTGCCTTAATATATACCTCTGAATTCAATGGATCATTTTCATCAGAAATCTCAAGTCCAGCTTCTCCACCATCAGAAAGAATGTAGTAAATAGAATTCATTTTCTGGTTTATGTCCTTAAATAGCCTGCTAAACACTATTTTTTTCTGATCGTTGAGCTTCTGCATCAGATTTTCGAGATCTCTTCTTTCTTCATTCAATCTGCTGATTTCCCCTATCATCTTTTCAAGATTGCTGTTCTCTTGACCATACTCGTCAATTGCTCTCAGGTTAATAGGACCCATTGATTCCATCTCCTTCTCGAGGGTAACAATCTGATTTTTCATCTCTGTTGAACTCATTTCCGTCTGGATCGGAATACCCTGGGCCTTTCCGAGTTCGTCCTTCGCCTCCTTTAACTTAAGAATCATATTATCCAGTCTGGTTCCAAGCGTAATTAGATTGTCATGATTGCTGCCAATTTCTCCAATAATACCCTCAGATCTCAAGCGCATAGATTCTATCTCAGCATTTATCTCTGAAATTCTGTGGTTGAACTCCTTGTTTCTTGCATCAAGCTGTTCCTCCATTGTCCTGAACTTAGTCATTTCGTAGGAAAGATTCGTCAGTTCGGTCTCAAGAGTAGAGACAAGATTTCCAATGGAATCTAATCTTTCTTCTATCTTTAAAATGTTCTTCGCATTTTCCCTTATCGTAATCTCACACATTTTTATTTCAGAAGCAATATTGGAAATTTTCTGATTCAAATTACTTTCCATCAATATAAGTTCTTCTATGGAGCTTTCCAGCTCTCTCTTTCGTGAAACGGTTTCAGGAGATACTTTTTCTATTCTCTTGTATATTTTCTCCCTTCTTTCTGCCTCTTTCGAGAGATTTTCTTTAAGCATGGAAATTTTGGAACTATTTTCAGAAATAAGTGTATCCAGATGATTGATTTCTTCCTGCAGGTGCTCAAGTGCTTCGCCGATTTCTGTCAACTTTTGCTCGTTTATCTGGATGATATTATTCAGTGCCTCGTACTCTTTCGAGTTGGAACCTTCTGTTTTTGAAAGCTCTGCAATCTTAATTCCTAAGTTCTGCATTTCATCCTGAAGTTCATTAAGTTCCGATGTAAGTTGTATAAGTCTTGAATTCTGTTCATTTATTATGCTGTTAAGCTTTGACAACTTTTCCTCAATGTTGGATCCGTCTGTCCGCTTTTCTGCGAATCCGCCCGTGATGGCTCCACTTGCTTCGAAGATGTCCCCATCAAGTGTCACCATTCTAACTCCACCCATGTTTTTCCTGGATACAGCTATATCCTTCATGAGTAGAGTATCCTGGAAACAGTACCATATGACATTTTCATACAGACTCTCGTAATGAAGACTTTCTGAAACATAACCAAGGCTTTCTCCAGAATTTCTGACAAGTATGGCCTTACCCCTTGGTCTACCAGAAACCATTTTATTCAAAGGAAGAAATGTAAGCTTACCCGCCTTTTCCCTTTTCAACAGATTGAGGCACTGTTCCGCGACCTCATCATCAGTGACAACGAAAGAATTCAGTCTTGCTCCCGCAGCAGCTTCCACAGCGCTTCTAACATTATCATCAAAGGTGATTAGATCCCTTACGGTACCAATTATTCCGCTGATATCTCCAGAGGATCTGGCGCCGTTGATAACCTGAGACGCTTTGGATAACCCTGAGTGAGACCTGGCTGAAAGCGAGAGAAGCTTTTCGTATTCTCTGCCATTTTCATTTATGTGTCTGGAAAGGTCGTCCTTTTCACGGCTTTTTTCAGAAATAACCTTCCTGAGATCGTAGAATCTCTTGTTGAGTGACTCCAACTGTTTTCTCTTGTCATTCACACTGTCAGAGTTATTCTTTATTCTCCATTTTGCGTCTCTGATCTCGAATTCCAGATCAGCCTTCCTGCTTTCTAGATTTGCCAACTCATTTGTCTTTGAGTTTTTCTTGGAAGTCAGTTCATCAGAAATATTTTTCAGTCCCTCGATCTCCAGGTTCAATGACGCTATTATTTCATCAGATTTCTTCAACTCCAGCTGTATCTTGTAAAAGTCCCCTGCAAGATCCTCATCCTGCTTGGTCAATGCAGAAAGCTCGCTCTTTTTAACGGATATCTCGTATCCGATCTTTTCAAATTCTGACTTTACGGAGGTCAGCGAAGAATTGAGCTCAGAGATTTCACTTTTTTTGGCACCTGAATCCTGATCAAGGGCTTCTTTCTCAGAAATCAACTTATCCCTTTCTTCCCCTAGATCGGAAAGCTTCATTTTTCTTTCAGCTATATCAATTCTGCACTGGTTAATTTTAGCCTGTACTTCTTTAAGTGCGTCTCCTGAAATTTCTTCTTTTTCTTTTTCTATAGCCTTGATCTCGCCAGTTCTTTCTGAGATCAACTCAGCTATCTGTTCCTTCTGTTCATTAAGTCTTTTCTCAACCACTTTTAATTCGTCTATCTTTCTAGAATAAACATCTATTTGGTTTTCCAGGCCTCCAACTTCTCTCTGCATAATTGTTGCGCGTAAATTCTGTACCTGGGCTTGTACAGTATTGAAATGCACAGCATCTTCTCTTTGTAACCTGAGCATTTCTACCCTTGCAGACAAATCACTCTTGAGGGCCTCAAGAGTTTTCAAATTGGAAAGGATTCCGTCAATATCGCTTTTTGCCTTGTCTATCTGGTTGTTATAGCTTTCAATACCGGCAATGGATTCAAGCAGTTTCCTTCTCTCAAATCCAGTCATCTTGATTAGATTATTGATGTCTCCCTGGAGTACAAAGCTGTAGGAATCAAGAAATAACTGCATACGCTGCAGGTATTCTTCTACCTCATACCTCTTTGCCCTGTTCTCATTGATATAATAATTGCTTTTGTACTCCTCACCTTCCTTGACAAGCTCCCTGGTAATCCTTGTTAGTCTCAGATCATCTGGCAGCCCCTCTCTTTCAGAGTCAACGGTAATGGTAACCCTGCAGTAGTTTTTCTGCCTCTGACTCGCGGACGCTTTATGAATAAGATCAGAGAGTCTGTCAGCCCTTATGGTCTTGGAAGACCTTGTTCCAAGCACAAAGAGAAGAGAATCCCCAATGTTGCTTTTTCCGCTTCCATTTGGGCCACTTATGATTGAAAAGCCTTTTTCAAAGTGAATTGTTTTCTTGTTTCCGAATGATTTGAAATTATCCAATTCCAGAGATTTTATAAACATTTTAATTCCCGTCTGACAATTGTCGGATATTATATGAGTAACCATGTAATAATATAAATATTTTTTTGTCTAAATTGAATAATATTTGATCAGGAAAACTTGAAAATGAAAAGTTATATGAACACTCGCTTTTCCATCCAGTATGTATCCAACCTGCGTGAGATGTGGGTCACGACGCCTGGGAACTGAATATGTATGCTCTAAATGTGGTGGTGTATTCCACATGATTCCTGACTTCAAGTATTCCTCCAAGCCTGTGAATAACTTTCCTTATGTAAAAGAATGGATTTCTATAGGAGAAGTTGAAACACCCATACTGCAAAAAAGTGATACTCTATTCAAGCTGGACTATTTTCAGCCCACCTTTTCCTACAAGGACCGTGGTTCCAGGGTCATGATTTCCTATCTCAGGGGAGTCAGCGATCAGTTTGGAATAAGGGAGATAAACGAGGATTCTTCAGGGAATGCAGGATCATCGATAGCAGCTTATGGGATAGCTGCAGGGTTCTCAGTAAATATATTTGTTCCAAAGCAAACTGTAAAGAACAAGATTGAGCAGATTAGGATGTACGGTGCAAATATTTACGAGATAACTGGAAGCAGGGAGGATGTTTCAGTTGCGGCAATGAAAAATAAAGGCATTTACGCGAGTCACGTTTATACTCCAGAGTTTAGGGATGGGATAAGATCACTCTCTTACGAAGTTTTTGAACAAACTTCCGGTTCTATTCCGGAAACATTATTCCTGCCGACTTCGGCCGGAACGCTTGCAATAGGTGTTGTAGAAGGGTTCATTCACCTGCTTGGTTCCGGCGAGATTGAATCAATGCCGAGAATTGTAATGGTTCAGCCTGAAGTCATCTCTCCAATTTGCGACAGACTGAACGGAAAGGAACGATCCACACCTTATGGAAGATCGATCGCAGACGCTCTTATTACCCGCAATTCGCCCCTGATTGAAATCATAGAATCAAGGATCTCAAAATACGTTGATTGCGTAAGTGTCAGTGAGGATGAAATAGTGAGATCAAGGCAGTCCCTTGCACGGGCGGGCATGATAGTAGAATTCAGCTCAGCAGTCGCATACGCAGGGATGCTAAAGTACAGGCCAAAAACACGTTCAATGGTTGTTCTGACAGGAAATGGTCTCAAGAACTTTTCATAATTGTTTAAAATTCTTGGGATTTTCGTGATCATAAATTAGTTTATCGTTCACAGTCAGGCTGAACGTGACATGGGCTCCTCCCCTTTCAGCAAGAATAGAGACACTGCAGTACTTTGTAAGTGATAGGATTATAGCTTTAAGCGCCTGTGATGGTTCAGTCATGCCGGCCAGCTCGTAATGTATATTTACTGATTTTAGCGTCCGCGGTATCTCAGTTTCCCTATCTCCATCAACAGTTACTGTAAAATGAGCGGGTCTGGCCTTCATCTTTGAGAGGATAGAGACCACATCAGATCCTGTGCAGCTTCCTATTGCCAGAATGAGGTATTCAGTTGGAGCCAATAAATCCTCCCTGTTAAAAATTTCATCCTTCACGTTAACGTTCAATTTTCCCTGCATATCTGTCTGAAATCCAATTCCGTCTACCAGCTTGAATCTGACTCTCACATTTTCCAGATATAACACAGTTTAAAACAGTTTGTCAATAGAAACTAGGCTGAGAGAAAAAGGATTTTTTGATGGATATAAATTTGAAAAAATGATTTCACACTATTGATTATTTTTCCTGAACGTTCCTGAGAATTTTCCCAAAGAATTTCAGAACATTAATCATGGCAGTCATGCCTGATGCGACCTCCGGATCCTTAAGAATAGACATAAGTTTCATGACACCAAATCTTTCCGGGTTTTTTGCTCCGTCAAGTATAGTCTCAGACAATCCGTCAGCATTAAAGGCTAATTCCTTAATGATGTCGTTTGTCCTCTCATCCTGGATTATGTTCAAAAAAGCGGGCATGACATTAATCAATTTGCCCATTGATCTCATTGTGCTTTCAGAACCTATAATCCTGATCAGGGAAGTGGGATCTGAAGGCAAATAATCCTTTGCTAAATCTCCAATGAGTTTTAACATCCCCGATTTCCCCATCGTATCAAGGATAGTGGCCAATGACAGGAGATCGTCCTGATTTTCCAGGAGTATCTTAAGAGCAGTCTCCATTTTATCCTCTTTCTGGTTATCCAAATTTTTTTCTTCCATTTTCAACACCTTATCACATGCCTCTTACCAAATAGGAAAAGTAGGTATCAGCTTCCATCAGTTTAATAAGAAAATCAAACTTGTTAATTCTTCCAACTCTTAATCTATTATCATAATCCTCGTAAATAGAAAACGCTTTTTTATCTCCAGCAAAGGAGAGACAACTTGCCTCACCCTTGAAGCGGGAAAGAGGATAGTCACTACCAATGTCCTTGGCTATAATGGAAGATACCACGTCAGCCTGTTTGACACAGGTAAGTTCTGTTCTTGGGACATTTAGGTTCGTGGCGTCACCAATTGCAAACACTTCCTTTCTATCCTTGTAATTGAGAAATACCTTGTCAACATCTACATACCCGGTATCCAGGGAAATACCAGAATCTACAAGGAAATGTTGGCCCCTGTGCGGCGGAACCATTACCAGAAGACTATAGTTTGCGTGTTCTCCACTCTTGGAAACCACTTCATGATTTTTCTCACTTATAGAATTCACCTGGAAATTTGTCTGAAGTTCCACTCCATGCTGACTAACTATATCTTCAGCTATTTTGTATTCATCTGCAGGAGGAAGGATGGTATTAAACGGGATCAGAAGACTGATTTTCGACTTATCGCGAATTCCCTTCTTCTTCAGGTATTCATCAAGAAGGATGGCAAACTGAAAAGTGTAAGGTGGGCATTGATTCTCACCCTCTGGTGACGCGACTACTATATTTCCTCCATTAAATCTTTCTAGGATGTTCTTTAGTTCCAGTGCATGCTGTAAATCTTCGAAATGTTTCCCTTCGCCTTCGTATCCAGGCAGAATTTCAGGGCTATATGCTGCACCGGTAGAAATGATCAGGTAATCATATACTTCAGTTTTACCAGACCTTAACAGTATACTTCTCTGTTCAATATTTATTTTAACAGCCTCATCGTGTAAATACACTATGGAATTATGCAGAAGAAATCTAGCACTCTTCAGACTTTTGCTGTATTCCTTCATATTGAAAGGTATCATTAGCCCATCTGGTTTGAAAAAATGTCTGGGAGATATGCCGATGACAACTATTTCACTATTTGCAGACGATGTTCTAAGTCTGAGTTTATTGGCAACTGTTAGACCAGACATCCCGTCACCCAGCACTACGATCCTACTTTTATTATCCATGCATATCACAGTCTCCTTATAAATAAGAGGTTACGATGTGGATATGAAATTAAAGAATTCCACGTAATTTGAGCTATGGTCATTATACAGCAATCGTCCGGAGATATTATAAGTTTTTTTATTAACAATAAGGCTATCCAGATGGCACTCAATTCAAAAACGAGGCCAGAAATGGGGAAAAGTTCAAGAACATAAAAATAAATTGAATCAGTAATGAAAAAAATTTAATACAATGATGCATGCTTAACAGATTGGAATTTTTAGATATTGAAATAATTCGGAGCATGGGATGGCCTAACCATGAGGCGATAATCGGAGATCGTGAGGCTTTGAGATTTAAACGTACGTCCGCTTTTTACATATATAACACACTTGAGGCCAGAATTAAGAACGGATCTATCGCTCAAGAAAAGCGTATTTCAAAGAGTAATGTTACTGACAGGTTAAGTAAGATAAGGAAGGCTATAGATATTAGGGCAGTTATAGATCCATCCCTAGTCGGAATGCACAGGATGTCCCTGAGCTTCAAATCTGATATTGTCGGAGTTTCAGATATTCATAGAATCCAAAGCAATTTTGGATTTGTTGATGCAGTTCATCAGGGGATGGTGCTTTTAAGGGACGGGTCCATGGTTCCTGGGCTTGTGTGCGACATATTCTATGAGAACAAAACTGATCTTGACAGAAAAATAAAATCACTTCTGGAGTTGAAACCAAATATGACTTTAGCAGAAATGGTTCCACACGATAGATTGTTTGCTCTTGACACAGAAGCTAATCTAAAGAAGCTCAGGTCTTATGCTGGAGGTCTGAGGAAAGGTATCAAAGCCATCATGGAGCAACTGATTATGGACCCTATGATTAGATTCAGTGAAATATCTACCAAAACTGGAATGACAAGGTCCAGTGCAAAGAAACTGTATATTGAAATCATGTCCAGTGGTGTCATCAAATTCGAACCAACAATGAATGGTGGACGCATTGGGGACGATACTATCACAGTCGTAATTCTGAATGTGCCTGACAGTGAGAAGGAGACAGTTGAGCCTGATATATTAGCAAGGTCAATTCTTGGGAAGCGCTATATTCTGAGGAGAACGCATCTACAGAACAAACTTGAATATATGTGTTGGACCAGAGACTATTACGACAGTCTTGATATGGCTAAGGAGATCATGAACATAGCTGGAGAGTACGATCCTCAGCTTGTGTTGTTCGTCCGGACCTTTTTTAACAGGGAATCTTCTATAAAATTGATAGGAAAATGACTCAGCGATAAAAGTATTAAAGAGAATCAATTAAATTCACAGTGGAACTTTCTTGGATAATAATTTATATAGAAATGGTATGAAGGTAAGATGGATTGCAAGCTTAGAGTAGTGTCCAAAGATAAAAATTCGATCACCTTGGAAATGCTGAATTACGATAACACTCTTTTGAGACCGTTGATAGAAGAGCTTTTGAATGACGATCAGGTCGAAGAATCTAGATACTTTATAAAACATCCTGTAATAGATAATCCTCAAATATTTGTACGTGTAAAAACCGGTAAACCCCAGGCTGCAGTAAAAAGGGCCATAAGGAAATTGTCGAAAAGATACGAGGCGTTATCAGAAGAACTTTCAAAGGCAGTCAAAAAAACAGAAAACAATTAGGTGAGAATGGAAATAGTAGGCCAGAAATTTATCCTTGAGTTCAGCAAGGAAAATCTCGACGTTGCCGTTTTCGAACTTGTTTCAATTGAAGAAAGTTTTAAAGATTTCAGGATTTTAGCAGTAGAAGAAAATAAAGCTATTATTGAAGGAAGCGAAGAAAATGTAAGGAGATCAGCCTTCGTCAGATTTATATCCGTTATAATTTGTGAGGCTGATACTCCATTACAGTTTTCAGAATGTAGGCTACCCCCGGGACTTTTCTACCTGAGGGTCGCGGATAGTAAGCTTATGGATAACGTAACTGAAGCACAGATTGGAGAGATAATTGGAGCAAGGGGAAGGGTAAATTTTCGCAATCCTGATTTTATTCTGAGGGTTGCAAAGGTCCAGAAGTGGTACCTTGCCAGGTTGATTTATTCCATGGACATCAAACAGATGGAAAAAAGGAGGTCTCCTCTTAGACCATT
Source organism: Thermoplasmataceae archaeon (assembly GCA_043196285.1). Taxonomy (GTDB): domain Archaea; phylum Thermoplasmatota; class Thermoplasmata; order Thermoplasmatales; family Thermoplasmataceae; genus JAKAFX01. Next base: position 12,341 of record JBBYJL010000028.1, read on the forward strand.
TTTTTCCCCGGTTTCAATGCATCCAAAATATGCTAGATTTCTTGTTAACTCAACAGAATGTATTCCAGGGGATACAATCCTTGATCCGTTCTGTGGTACCGGTGGAATACTGATCGAAGCGGGGTTGATGGGATTGAATCTAATTGGGAATGACGTCTCTCTCAACATGGTAATGGGAGCAAGACTTAACTGCAAATTCTACGGGTTGAATAACGTGAAGATTACCAATCTGGATATTTCGGAACTCTCACCGGAAGATAAGGTGGACGGAATAGCTACTGATTTTCCATATGGAAGAAATTCCGCAATATTTCGCTCTAAAGACATTGATTTACACAAAGTCGCGTTCTCCAAATTTCATGAATTTTTAAAGAAAGGCAAAAGATGCAGTGTTGTAGTATCTGATCTGAAAAGCCTTGATTCAGCTCAAGGTCTATTTGTTCCAGTTAAGATAATTCCAGTCAGGCAACACAAGTCACTGACAAGATTCTACTCCATCCTTTCCAGGAAATAATGTCACTTAACCATAAGAGGAAAATACTTCAGCGATGAAATCGTTTTAAAGCTGATCAGCGACCCTACCTGAGCTCAAAGCATCCTCTATGTATTTTTTAATCACAACCGCGTTGTTATGTTCAGTATCCACTGCGCTATACAACAAAGTAAGAGGACCATCTCTCAGTTTCCTTATCAAGTTAGCTACTTCTGGATTCTGGTCCAGTTCTTTGATATACATTTCCCTGAACTGATCCCACTTACTCACATCGTGATTGAAAAATACCCTCAAAGGAGTAGAGGGTGCAATATCCTTCATCCAAAGGTCTATTTTGGCACTGCTAATGCTTATCCCTCTAGGCCATAGTCTATCAACGAGAATCCTGAATCCATCATCATTCTCCACGGGGTCGTAAATTCTCTTTATTTTTACAGTATTCATGTTACACAGTATGTTTTCATCGTAATTTTAGTTTTCTTCTAATTTTTAACATTGCGACCGAAAATCCCCATTTCGCAGGATAGTGGACGAAGGAGAGTGGAAAGCTTGTTATTCCAGGAATATTGTGTTATACGCTGGCAGACAGAAGCGAAAGAGGTTGTAATGCATATTGCTTTATGCGTGCCTGCATCCGTAAAGTCATATGGCTTAGCATGAAGGACAGAGCACCTTCGGGCCGAGGGGAATTCAAGTTGATGGAGATTCCGCCTGCAACCTTTGAAGTGGGAGGCACCTTGCGAAAACTAGGAGAGAAGGTCACACAGAATCCTGGCATGTTTAATTACAATGAATAAATTTTTTACAAAATTCATGAACGGGAAAGCCAATGAATTTGCGATATTCATAAAAAGGAAGCGTTATGAACAATAACAATCTTAGAACATACAATTGTTAGAGCAAGAAAGCTCCAATCTACAGAGAGATTCGTTTTATGCGAGGATAACTGATGAAAAAACAATGCTTAGCTCTTCATTGTCGTGAGAAATACAGAAAAATGCATAACTATTCCATTTAAAATCTGGATCTTTGGTTTGGCCATAGAATGTAGCCTCACAGACTACTTTATACATATACCAATATATTTATATATAGAGTATCGTTTATTTCTGGATGGTAACTGAAACTGCCACATCAACAAAAACAACTGAAAAGAAAACGAACGTGCGATGGATACTGCCAATAATGCTGTTCATAGCGATTACATTCAATTACGCAGATAGGGAAATCTGGGTGATCACAGCACCTGCATTTGCTTATTCATTCGGATGGGTCTCATCTATAGCAAACTACGGTGTGATAGGACCTGCAGGAGGAACAGGAGTTGCGAATTTCACACTTATCCTGTTTGCTTGGTCCCTTGCTTATGCACTTTTTAATTTTCCAGGTGGAACCATTGTTGACAAGTTAGGCCTCAGAAAATCTATGGCCACATTCTATGCGGTATGGTCAGTCTTCACAGCATTGACTGCTGCCACGTTTAATTTTCTTTCTATGCTGGTTGTAAGAATATTTATGGGTGCAGGAGAAGGTCCAGTCTGGCCCGTAAATGCAAAGTCAGCTAAGAACTGGACTAACAGATATGATGAATCTAAAGCTTATACATGGGCTGGAGCAGGTCAAGCAGTCGGACCGGTAGTGGCAGCGTCTCTTGGCGTTTTGATATATCACTTCTACGGATGGCCTGGTCCATTCATATTTTTCGGATTGATAGGTCTCTTGTTTGCTGCAATATGGTATTACTATGTGAGAGATACTCCGGATGTTCACAAGGGAGTAAACGCTGCAGAACTGGCATATATAAACGAGGGAAAGAACAAGAGCGAGAAGTCTACAAAAAAATTACCTGCTAAGATTGTTTGGAGGAGCACACTGAAGATGATATTTGGAACTCAGGCTGGAATCGGTACATTGCTTGTTTTCCTATCTTTTGGATATATATTGTTTACATTCCTGTACTGGCTTCCTGGCCTTATGTTTACAACATTTGCGCATACTGTGACCACAAGTGGACTTTACACTGCTGCGATTGACTCCGCCCTTATAGTTGGGTTTCTGGGGTCCGGTCCTCTTAATGACGGACTTCTCAGGAAATTCACAAAGGTGAATGCAAGAAGAATAGGATCACTTCTTCCAATGAGTCTAATGATTGTAATGGTAGGGCTTTCATATTTCACAGGAACAGCTAAAGAGTTGGTTCCAACGGCAATACTCCTCGCCGCAGGAGCTGGACTGATGAACCTGACAGTCGGATCGTGGGCAGTGAACGCAATCGATCTTGCACCAACCGGTACAGCAGGTACAGTATATGGATTTTACAACGGTTCCCTGAACCTGGTTGGAGCATTCAACGCTATAATAGAGGGTGTACTGTTCATAAGATACGGGGCAGTGGTTGGATTCACCAGTTCCATTATATTCATGGCTCTATTCATTGGAGGATATGTTGGTTTAATAAGAAAAGACAGCTGGGACAAAGCAATGAAACTGAGGGATCAACTGACACTCGAAGCGGATCAATAAACAGAGGGATTCAGGAAATATGGAATATGACCGTATAAAGATAGCCGGTCTCATTGACCACAGTTCCCTTAAAGGATATGTGACCTGGGAGAACATCAGGTCACTTATCGACGAAGCAGCAACCTTCGGGACATATGCCGTTTGTATAGAACCACTGTTTGCAGAAAAGGCCAGGGAGTATGTACACGCGAATAAACTTGATGTCAAGATAGACCTGACACTGGACTTCCCTTTAGGAGTTCTCCCAACGGAAACAAGGGAGAACCTTATAGAGGAATTTTCAGATCTTTGTGAAGAGGTGGATCTTGTTGTGCAGACAGGTTT